>NZ_JBHWDU010000004.1:206540-220122 GCF_042734825.1 Kitasatospora sp. NPDC059648
CCCCGGTTCGGGCGCCCGCCCCCCCCCCCCCCCGGGCGCCCCCCCCCCCCGGGGTCCCGGCGGCGCGCCCCCCCGGGACCCCCCCCCCGGGGGGGGGGCGGCCCCCGGCCCCCGGGGCCCCCGCCACCGCGGGACGTCAGCGCGTGGGCATCAGCGTTGTGGGCATCAGCGCGTGGCCGTCAGCGCGCGGGGATCAGCGCGCGCTGGCCTCGTGCACGAAGGCGACCAGACGGCTGAGCGCGTCCGGGTCCATGGACGGCATCACGCCGTGCCCGAGGTTGAAGATGTGGCCGCTGGTGCCGAGCGCCTGGGCGGCGTGCAGCACCTCACGGGCCTTGGTCTCCACGACCTTGGTGGGGGCGAACAGCACTGCGGGGTCGAGGTTGCCCTGCAGGCCCTTGCCGGGACCGACCCGCTCGGCGGCCACGTTCAGCGGCACCCGCCAGTCGACGCCGACGATGTCCGCGCCGGCTTGGCCCATCAGTCCGAGCAGCTCGCCGGTGCCGACACCGAAGTGGATCCGCGGCACCCCGTAGGAGGCGACGGCGTCGAAGACCTTGGCACTGGCCGGCATGACCGAGCGGCGGTAGTCGTCGGGCGCGAGCGAGCCGACCCAGGAGTCGAACAGCTGGACCGCGGAGGCGCCCGCCTCGATCTGCACCTTCAGGAAGGCGGAGGTGATGTCCGCCAGCCGGTCCACCAGGGCGGCCCACAGCTCGGGCTGCCCGTACATCATGGCCTTGGTGTTCTCGTGGTTCTTGGAGGGCCCGCCCTCCACCAGGTAGCTGGCCAGCGTGTACGGCGCACCGGCGAAGCCGATCAGCGGGGTCCCGCCGAGCTCGTCCACCAGCAGGCCGACGGCCTCGGTGACGTACGGGACGTCGTCGGGCTCCAGCGGGCGCAGCCGCTTGAGGTCCTCGAAGGTGCGGATCGGATCGGCGATGACCGGGCCGATGCCGGCCTTGATGTCCACGTCGATGCCGACGGCCTTGAGCGGCACCACGATGTCGCTGAAGAAGATCGCCGCGTCGACCTTGTGCCGGCGCACCGGCTGCAGGGTGATCTCCTTGACCAGCTCGGGCCGCATGCAGGACTCCAGCATGGGGATGCCCTCGCGGACCTTCAGGTACTCGGGCAGCGAGCGGCCCGCCTGGCGCATGAACCACACCGGGGTGTGCGGCACCGGCTCGTGCCGGCAGGCGCGCAGGAACGCGGAGTCGTGCGCGGCGCCGCGGCGCGCGGGGGTGGACCGGCCGTCGAGGGTGGCCGCCGTGGGGTCTGCCGTAGTCTCGCTCACGGGTCAAATCTTCGCATGCGCTGAAGTCCCGCCTCCCCGGGCGGTCTCGTCGGTTCCTCCAAGATCTGGCCGGGTTTGCCGTTCCGGCACGCCGCTCGGACGGAAGTTGCGGCGGTAACCCGGGTTTTCGACCTAGTCTTCGGGTCATGGCAGCGGTCGGCGGGCACCCCGCACAGGGTGGCGGAACAGGTGGCGGAACGGGTCGGGAGGGGGCGCCGAGCGAGTTCCGGGCCGCCGTGGAGGCCCTCGAAGGGGCGCGGCTGCGGCCGGAACTCCAGCTCTCCCCCGCGCCGGCCCCGCGCCGGCTCGCCCCGTACGCGTTCGCGCTGACCGCCGTCGTGGAGGTGGACGGCGAGGAGCTGGCCGACGGCCGGCTGGTACTGCTGCACGATCCGGCCGGGCAGGAGGCCTGGAACGGGGAGTTCCGGGTGGTCACCATGACCCGGGCCGAGCTGGAGCCGGAGATGGCCGGCGACCCGATGCTCTCCGAGGTCGGCTGGGCCTGGCTGCTGGACGCGCTGCAGGCGCACGGCGCCGGTTTCGCGGAGCCGTCCGGCACGGTGACCCGCTGCGCCTCGCAGTACTTCGGCGGCCTCGCGGACCGTCCCTCCTCGACCGAGATCGAGATCCGGGCCTCCTGGACGCCGGCCGACGGCCGGTTCGAGCGCCACCTGGCGGCCTGGGGGGACCTGCTCTGCATCAGCGCCGGGCTGCCGCCCGCCGCGCCGTCCCCGCAGGGCCCGGGCGAGGTCACGTCACTCGGTGGAGTGGTCCCGATGCCCGCGCGGCGACGCCCGCGGTCGCACTGACGGGTGGCGTCCGGGCCGGACGGCACCTCCTGCCCCGATGCCACTCCCAGGGCTGACGAAGTGTGGCTTCGGTCTCGCTCTGCGTCAATGAACTGATCAGAACCGACCGATCCGTGACGAATCTGATCGATTTTGTGCGATTTCAGCGCGTGTCTCATCAGTCATATGCGCGATTTGTCCGGATTGTTACTCACTAGATCGTGATCTTTCGCTAAAGCCGGGCACGGTAGCTGCCGAAGCAGACTGTGACCCTTTCCGAACGCGGAACACTCCGACCGCCCCCTCGGGGTTCCGTCCGCCACTCCCCGCAGGAGGCCTGGTGTCGGTCCTTCTTGAGCACCCCGCAAACGTGGTCGCCTACCGCCCGACCAAGCCCACCGCCATGGTGGTCATCGCCGATCCCCGCGTCCGAAACACCGTCACCCGCCACCTGTGGGCGCTCGGCGTCCGCGACGTGATCGAGGTGTCCTCGATCGCCGAGGCCCGTCCCCGGGTCTCCACCCCGCGTGACATCTGCGTCGCCGACGTGCACCTGCCGGACGGCTCCGGGCTGACCATCCTCGCCGAGACCCGCGCCGCGGGCTGGCCCAACGGCCTGGCCCTGTCGGCCGCCGACGACATCGGCGCGGTCCGCAGCGCGCTGGCCGGCGGCGTCAAGGGCTACGTGGTCACCGGAACCCGCACCAACGTCGCGATGCCCGGCCGCCCGGGACTGCCACTCGGTGCCGCCGGACTGGCCGGCCGGATGCGCCGCCCCGGGATGCCGGGCATGCCGGGCGCCGCCGGTGCTCCCGGCGCACCCGGGGCCCCCGGAGCGCCGGGCCCGCAGCAGGCTGCCTACCGCGAGCTGTCCGGCCGCGAGGTCGAGGTGCTGCGGCTGGTCGCCGAGGGCCAGTCGAACAAGGCGATCGGCGTGGCGATGGGCCTGTCGGCGCTCACGGTGAAGAGCCACCTCGCCCGGATCGCCCGCAAGCTAGGCACCGGTGACCGCGCCGGGATGGTCGCGGTCGCGTTGCGCACCGGCATCATCCACTGAGCCGACCCGGGCCGAACCGCTCGTTGAAACCGCAGCGGCTCAGGAGGAACGTTCCTCCTGAGCCGCCACACTCGTGCGCCCGGTGCACCCTCGGGCGATCCCCCGCCCCGAGCACCGGGGCCGAGCGGGCGATCATCAGTCTGACCAGTCCGACAACACTCCCAGTTCCGAGGACCGTCGTACCCTTGGTGGGTGACCGACGCCGTAGCAGCCATCCCAGAAGAAGCAGCCCCGGTCCCGCTCCTTGAGCCGAAGGAGGGGATCCCGCCCGTCGTGGCGGACGAGCAGGCGCTGGCCGCCACGATCTCCGCCTTCGCCGCGGGCACCGGACCGGTCGCCGTCGACGCCGAGCGCGCCTCCGGCTACCGCTACGGGCAGCGGGCGTACCTCATCCAGCTGCGCCGAGCCGGCGCCGGCTCCGCCCTGATCGACCCGATCGCCTGCCCCGACCTCAGTGGACTGGGCGCCGCCATCGCGGACGCCGAGTGGGTGGTGCACGCCGCCACCCAGGACCTGCCCTGTCTGGCCGAGGTGGGCATGAGACCCACCCGGCTGTTCGACACCGAGCTGGCCGGGCGGATCGCCGGCTTCGCCCGGGTGGGCCTCGGGCCGATGACCGAGAACGTGCTCGGGCTGAGCCTGGCCAAGGAGCACTCGGCGGTGGACTGGTCCACCCGCCCGCTGCCCGAGCCCTGGCTGCGTTACGCGGCTCTGGACGTCGAGGTGCTGGTCGAGCTGCGTGACGCACTCGAACAGGAGCTGGACGCCCAGGGCAAGCTCGGCTGGGCCCTGGAGGAGTTCGCCTCGATCGCCGCCGCCCCGCGCCCGGCCCCGCGCACCGACCCGTGGCGCCGCACCTCGCAGCTGCACAAGGTCCGTCGGCGCCGCCAGCTGGCCGTGGTGCGCGAGCTGTGGCTGACCCGCGACCGGATGGCGCAGGAGCGCGACGTCTCCCCCGGTCGGGTGCTCTCGGACGCCGCGATCGTCAACGCCGCGCTGGCCATGCCGCTGAACATCGCCGCCCTGCAGGCCGTCCAGGGCTTCGGCCCGCGCCTGCACCGGCGCCAGCTGGACCAGTGGCTGGCGGCCGTGCAGCGGGGCCGGGAGGTCCCGGAGAACCAGCTGCCGCCGGCCGCCGCGCCGCACGACGGTCCGCCGCCGCCGCGGGCCTGGGCGGAGAAGGACCCGGTGGCCGCCGCCCGGCTCTCCGGCGCCCGCGCCGCGGTCAGCGAGCTGGCCGAGCGCCACCACCTGCCGGCCGAGAACCTGATCACCCCGGACCTGGTGCGCCGGGTCTCCTGGGAGCCGCCGGCCGAGCCGAGCGCCGAGGGCGTGGCCGCCGCGCTGCGCCGGCTCGGCGCCCGGCAGTGGCAGGTCGACCTGGTCGCGCCGGTGATGGCCGCCGCCTTCTCCTCGGCCACGGCCACGGCCACGACCCAGGGCTGATCGAGCCGCCCGGCACCGACCGGGCTCCGAAAGGGGATGCCGTCCGCACGGACTGCATCCCCTTCGGCGTCTCCGGGAAGGCTTCCTGGTCGGATGTGCCGTCGGACGTGTCGCGGGACACATGGTCAGAACCGTCCGAGGGGCCTGGGCAGGTTGGTTACCGACGGGTAGCATGACCGTGACGCGGCGCCGCTCGGGTGTTTCCCGGCGGCAGCCTGCCCACCTCGAAATGTTGGTCCCTGGGAGGAGAGCCCCCGTGCCTCGTACCGCGAGGGACGTCGTCTTCGTCGACGGCGTCCGCACCCCGTTCGGCAAGGCCGGCCCGAAGGGCATCTACCACGAGACGCGCGCCGACGACCTCGTCGTCAAGTGCATCCGGGAGCTCGTGCGCCGTAACCCGAACCTGCCCGTCGAGCGCATCGACGAGGTCGCCGTCGCGGCCACCACGCAGATCGGCGACCAGGGTCTGACCATCGGGCGCACCGCCGCCCTGCTGGCCGGCCTGCCGAAGTCCGTGCCCGGTTACGCGATCGACCGCATGTGCGCCGGCGCCCTGACCGCCGTGACCACCACCGCCGGCGGCATCGCCTTCGGCGCGTACGACGTGGTCGTGGCCGGCGGCGTCGAGCACATGGGCCGCCACCCGATGGGCGAGGGCGTGGACCCGAACCCGCGCTTCGTCTCCGAGAAGCTGGTCGACGAGTCCGCCCTGTTCATGGGCATGACCGCGGAGAACCTGCACGACCGGTTCCCGCACCTGACCAAGGAGCGCTGCGACGCCTACGCCGTGCGCTCCCAGGAGAAGGCCGCCAAGGCGTACGCCAACGGCGACATCCAGCCCGACCTGGTGCCGATCTCGGTCCGCAACACCAACCCCGAGGTCGGCGAGACCGGCTGGGGCCTGGCCACCGTGGACGAGCCGCTGCGCCCGGGCACCACGATGGAGTCGCTGGCCAACCTGAAGACCCCGTTCCGCCCGCACGGCAACATCACCGCGGGCAACTCGGCCGGCCTGAACGACGGTGCCACCGCCTCGCTGCTGGCCGCCGAGGACGTCGCCGAGGAGCTCGGCCTCCCGGTCAAGATGCGCCTGGTCTCCTACGCCTTCGCGGGTGTCGAGCCCGAGGTCATGGGCATCGGCCCGGTGCCGGCCACCGAGAAGGCGCTGGCCAAGGCCGGCCTGACCATCGACGACATCCAGGCCTTCGAGATCAACGAGGCCTTCGCCGTCCAGGTGCTGTCCTTCCTGGACCACTACGGCATCGCGGACGACGACGAGCGGGTCAACCCGTTCGGCGGTGCGATCGCCTTCGGCCACCCGCTGGCCTCCTCCGGCGTGCGCCTGATGAACCAGCTGGCCCGACGCTTCGAGCAGCGCCCGGACGTCCGCTACGGCCTGACCACGATGTGCATCGGCTTCGGCATGGGCGGGACCATCATCTGGGAGAACCCGCACTTCGAGGGTGGTAAGTGACCATGAGCAACACCACTGAGCTGCTCCAGCGCGGCGCCGAGCTGTTCCCGGGCGAGGTCGTCACGACCGCGCACGTCCGCCACCTGGACCTGCCGCTGCAGGCCGGCAAGCTGGCCCTGATCACCCTGGACAACGGCTTCGACCACACCAAGCCGACCACCTTCGGCCCGGGCTCGCTGCTGAAGCTGTCCGAGGCCCTGGACCAGGTCGAGGCCGAGGCCGCCGAGGGCAGGATCGTCGGCGCCGCCGTCACCGGCAAGCCGTTCATCTTCGCCGTGGGCGCCGACCTCAAGGGCGTCGAGCTGCTCCAGCAGCACGCCGACGCGCTGGCCATCGGCAAGGGCGGCCACGAGGTCTTCAAGCGGATCGCCGCTCTGCCCGTCCCGACCTTCGCCTTCTACAACGGCGCGGCCATGGGCGGCGGCGTCGAGGTCGGCCTGCACTGCGACTACCGCACGGTGTCTGCGGGCGTTCCGGCCTTCTCGCTGCCCGAGGTCTTCCTCGGCCTCGTCCCCGGCTGGGGCGGCTGCACCATCCTGCCGAACCTGATCGGTGCCGGTAAGGCCGTCAAGGTCATCATCGAGAACTCGATGAACCAGAACAAGCAGCTCAAGGGCAAGGACGTGTTCGAGCTGGGGATCGCCGACGCGATCTTCGAGCCGGCCGACTTCCTGGAGCAGTCGCTGCTGTGGGCCGCCAAGGTCGTCAAGGGCGACCTGGTCGTCGAGCGCGAGGCGATCGACCGCGGCAAGGCCTGGGACGACGCCGTCCTCTGGGGCCGCATGGTCGCCGACGGCAAGGTGCACGGCGCCGCCCCGGCCGCCTACAAGGCGCTGGACATCATCGCCGCCGTCAAGGACGCCGACCTCGCCGACAAGGCCAGCCTGCAGGCCGGCTTCGACGCCGAGGACGCGGCCCTGGCCGACCTCATCATGAGCGGCGAGCTGCGCAGTGGCATCTACGCCTTCAACCTGGTGCAGCGCCGGGCCAAGCGCCCGGTCGGCGCCCCGGACAAGTCGCTGGCCCGCCCGGTCTCCAAGGTCGGCGTGGTCGGCGCCGGTCTGATGGCCTCGCAGCTCGCGCTGCTGTTCGCCCGCCGTCTGGAGGTGCCGGTGGTCCTCACCGACATCGACCAGGAGCGCGTCGACAAGGGCGTCGGCTACGTCCACGCCGAGATCGACAAGCTGCTCGGCAAGGGCCGGATCGGCCAGGACAAGGCCAACCGCCTCAAGGGCCTGGTCACCGGCTCGCTGGACAAGGCCGCCACCTTCGGCGACGCGGACTTCGTCATCGAGGCCGTGTTCGAGGAGATGGGCGTCAAGCAGACCGTCTTCGCGGACCTGGAGAACGTGGTCTCGCCGACCTGTGTGCTGGCGACCAACACCTCCTCGCTGTCGGTCACCGAGATGGCCTCGAAGCTGAAGCACCCCGAGCGGGTCGTCGGCTTCCACTTCTTCAACCCGGTCGCGATCCTGCCGCTGCTGGAGATCGTCCGCGGCGAGCAGACCGACGACGCGTCGCTGGCCACCGCCTTCGCCGTGTCGAAGAAGCTGAAGAAGACCTCGGTGCTCTGCAAGGACGCCCCGGCGTTCGTGGTGAACCGGATCCTGACCCGGTTCATGGGCGAGATCCAGAACATCATCGACGAGGGCACCCCGATCGCCAGCGTCGAGAAGGCCGTCGAGCCGCTCGGCCTGCCGATGTCCCCGATCGTGCTGCTGGAGCTGGTCGGCCCGGCCATCGCCCTGCACGTCTCGGAGACCCTGCACGGCGCCTTCCCGGAGCGGTTCACCGTCTCCGAGAACCTCGGCAAGGTGGTCAAGGCCGGCAAGCGCGGCTTCTACACCTGGGTCGACGGCAAGCAGGTCCTCGACCCCGAGGTGCTGGAGCTGCTGAGCTTCGGCGGCACGGTGCTGACCGAGGAGCAGGTCCTCAGCCGCGCCCTGGAGGCCGTGGCGCAGGAGATCGGCCTGATGCTGGCCGAGGGTGTCGTCGCCGAGGCGCAGGACATCGACCTCTGCATGATCACCGGTGCCGGCTGGCCCTTCCACCTGGGCGGGATCACCCCGTACCTGGACCGTGAGGGCATCTCGGAGCGGGTGAACGGCAAGAAGTTCCTCGCCCCCGGCGTGGCCTCGGTGCCCGCGTAAGGCGTAGCGCTACGCGAGGAGCCCCGGGCGACCTTGGTCGCCCGGGGCTCCTTCGTGCGCGGGGGGCTCTCGGGCCCGGTGCCCCGGGCGGCTTCCGGGCTTCCGGGACTTCCGGGGCTCTCAGTGCTTGAGGCGGTAGACGACGGTGTCGCCGATGACGCCGATCATCTCGTAGTGGGTGTCCAGCAGGTTCTCGATCCGGGGCACCATCACCGGCTGGTACGGGGCGATGCCGGAGTCGTCCACGAAGACCTCGGGCAGGCCGTTGGCGAGCTCCTTGTCGAAGGTCTGCCAGGCGTTGTTGACGCTGAACTGCTCGCCCACGTTGGGGCTGCCGTCCTTGCCGCCGCTGTAGTTGGTGAGGAAGCCGGCGGTCAGGTAGCGGCTGGCGGGCTTGCGGTCGGCCAGCCAGTACAGCTCGGGGTGCATGCCCCAGACCAGCACGGTGTCCTTGGGGGTGGTCTGGGCGGCGACCGCGGTGGCGACCTCGGTGTTGCGGCTCATCTGCTCACCCGGCCAGGCCAGCGCCAGGGTCCAGAACACGGTGGCGGCGACCGTGGTGTACACCAGGACGGGCTTCCAGCGGATCGCCGAGGTGGCGACCGCGCCGGTGCCCAGCAGCACCAGCGGGGGCATCAGCTGGAGGTAGTAGTGGCCGAAGAAGTGGAAGCCCACGCTGACCGCCACGACCGAGGAGAGCAGCCAGACCCACAGGTCGGTGGTCGAGCCGTACTCCTCGCCGGCCACCGGCAGCGGACGGTGGCGGTGCTTGAACCAGAGCCGGCGGCCGACCGGGTACAGGAAGCCGAGGCCCGCCGCGGCCAGGATGCCCAGGTTGCCGAAGGCCCGGCCGAGCATCTGCAGCCAGGCGCCGCCGAAGGAGGCGTAGTCGCCGCTGCCGGTGACCACCCAGAAGAGGAAGCCCTTGGGCTTGGTCAGGATGACCGCCACCAGGGCTATCGGCACCGCGAAGCCGAACCCGATCTTGAACAGCGCGGGCGGCCAGCGCACCCCCCGTCGGCGGGCGTCCTGGAAGAGCATCCAGAGCACCGGCAGCAGGACCGCCCCGCCGGTCTGCTTGGTCAGCGAGCAGAGCGCGACCGCGATGCCCGCGGCCAGCCAGCGGCGGCGCTCGGCGTAGCGGAAGGCGGCCACCATCGCGGGCAGCATGAAGACCTCGAAGGTCGCCGCCTGGGTGTCCTCCGGGGAGAGCCCGATGGAGACCAGCAGGTAGAGCAGTCCGGCACCGGCCCCGGCCCGGTTGCCCCAGCGGCCGCGGGCGATCGAGGCCAGCAGGATCGCGGTGACCAGGTGGGCCACCACCGCGAGGGTGCGCAGCGGCCACAGCGAGGCGGAACCGAAGAGGGCGAAGCAGGCCTGGTAGAGCCAGGGCAGCAGCGGCGGCTTGCGGTCCACGACGGTGTCGTAGAGCACCCCGCCGTCCGCGAGCATCCGGGCCTGGGTGGCCAGGAAGCCCTCGTCCGGGCTCCAGACGGGCCGGGCGAAGGACGGGACGTGGGTGGCCAGCGCGACCAGCGCGAGCACCGGCACCAGCCTGGTCCAGTACCCCTGACGAAGGTGGGTACGGGCGCGCTCGGGCAGGCGGTCGGCCAGGCCGGCGAGGCGGCGGCGGGTGGGGGTCGGCACGATTGACAACCTACCGGGCAGGATCGGCGCGGATGGCGCCGGTCCCGCTATTCAGTGCGATTGTCAGCTCGTTCCATGGCGAACTGTTACGGAGTTACGACAATCAGTCGTCGGCGGAACGGGTTACGCGCACCGCGCGCCGTAACCCGTCCCGCCGGACCGCCGTCTCAGGCCTCGACCGGCGCGGCGTCCAGCTTGGCGACCAGGGCGGTCACCCGCTGGGCGATGTCGGGGGCGTTCAGGCCGATCTCGGCCAGGATCTCGTTCCGGCTGGCGTGGTCCAGGAACTCCTGCGGAATGCCGAAGTCGCGCACCGGCAGGTCCACGTCCGCGTCCCGCAGCGCCTGCGCGACGGCCGCGCCGACGCCGCCCACCCGGCCGTTGTCCTCGATCGTGACGACCACCCGGTGCTCGGCGGCCAGACCCGGCAGGGCCGGGTCCACCGGCTTGACCCAGCGCGGGTCCACCACGGTGGCGGTGATCCCCTGGGCGGCCAGCAGGTCGGCGACCTCCAGGCTGGTCGGGGCCATCGCACCGACCGAGACGATCAGCACGTCGGCGCGGTGGGCGCCGGAGGGCTCCTCGGCGACGCGCAGCACGTCCATGCCGCCGACCCGGCCGACCGCGGGGACGGCCGGGCCGACCGTGCCCTTGGAGTAGCGGACCACCGTCGGGGCGTCCTTGACCAGGACGGCCTCGCGCAGCTGGGCCCGGACCTGGTCGGCGTCGCGCGGGGCGGCCAGCCGCAGGCTCGGGATGACCTGGAGGATCGACATGTCCCACATGCCGTTGTGCGAGGCGCCGTCCGTGCCGGTGACGCCGGCCCGGTCGAGCACGAAGGTGACGCCCAGCTTGTGCAGCGCCACGTCCATCAGGACCTGGTCGAAGGCGCGGTTCAGGAAGGTCGCGTAGACCGCGAACACCGGGTGCAGCCCGTTGGTGGCCAGGCCGGCGGCGCTGGTGACGGCGTGCTGCTCGGCGATGCCGACGTCGAAGATGCGGTCCGGGAACTCCTTGGCGAAGGGGGCCAGGCCGACCGGGTGGAGCATCGCGGCGGTGATCGCGACGATGTCCTCGCGCTCGTGGCCGAGCGCGACCATCTCCTCGCCGAAGACCGAGGTCCAGTCCTTGCCCGAGTTCTTGACCGGCAGGCCGGTGTCCGGGTGGATCACGCCGACGGCGTGGAAGCGGTCCTCGTCGTTGTTCTCGGCGGCGTGGTAGCCGCGGCCCTTCTCGGTGAGGCAGTGCACGATCACCGGGCCGCCGAAGCCGCGCGCCTTGGTCAGCGCGGACTCCAGGGCGGTCAGGTCGTGGCCGTCGATCGGGCCGATGTACTTGAGGCCGAGGTCCTCGAACATGCCCTGCGGGGCGATGAAGTCCTTGAGGCCCTTCTTGGCGCCGTGCAGCGTCTCGAACAGCTGCTGGCCGACCACCGGGGTGCGCTGCAGCGCGTCCTTGCCCCAGGAGAGGAAGCGCTCGTAGCCCTGGGTGGTGCGCAGCGTGGCGAGGTGGTTGGCCAGGCCGCCGATGGTCGGCGAGTAGGAGCGCTCGTTGTCGTTGACGACGATGACGACCGGGAGGTCCTTGGCGTCGGCGATGTTGTTGAGCGCCTCCCAGGCCATGCCGCCGGTGAGCGCGCCGTCGCCGATGACGGCGACGACCGGGTCCGCCTTGCCCTGGATCTTGTTGGCCTTGGCGAGGCCGTCGGCGTACGAGAGGACCGTGGAGGCGTGCGAGTTCTCGATCACGTCGTGCTCGGACTCGGCGCGGGACGGGTAGCCGGACAGGCCGCCGCTCATCTTCAGCCGGGAGAAGTCCTGCCGGCCGGTGAGCAGCTTGTGGACGTAGCTCTGGTGGCCGGTGTCGAAGAGGATGCGGTCGCGCGGCGAGTCGAACACCCGGTGCAGCGCGATGGTGAGCTCCACCACGCCGAGGTTGGGGCCGAGGTGGCCGCCCGTCTTGGAGACCTCGGTCACCAGGAAGGTCCGGATCTCCTGGGCCAGTGCGGCCAGCTGTCCGGGCGTGAGCCGGTCGAGATCGCGCGGTCCCCGAATGCGGGTCAGCAGGGCCACCCGTTCCTCCTCGTTCAGTGTTCGCGGACCACGGACGGTCCGACGGGCGTCGCTGCCCGGTCCGGCGGCAGGCCGGTGGTCGCGGCCGGTACCGACCGGTCGAGTCTAATGTCCGCTTGCCGGACACCGAGCGGCGCGCCCGGTGCCACCGGCCGGTTACCGCCATTCCGGGAGGTCGGCGGGGGGCCGGGGGGGTCAATCCGCATTGACGAACCGGCGTTCCGATCTCGGGCCGGGGCGGGGGTCGGGTCGGGGTCGGAGCCGGGGCGTCAGTGGCGGGCGGGGCGCCGGTGGGCGGGAGAGGTGTCAGTGGCGGGAGAGGGCGCTGGACTCGCCCATCTCGCTCATCACCAGGGCCAGCGCGCCGAGCACCTCCGCGCGGCCGCCCAGGGTGCCGGGGACGACCGACAGCTGGCGGGCCGCACTGGGGATGGCGTAGCGGGCGACCGAGTCCCGGATGGGGGCGAGCACCAGCTCACCGGCCTCGGCGAGGTCGCCGCCGAGGATCACCCGGCGGGGGTTGAGCAGGTTGCACAGGGTCGCCACGCCCGTACCGATCTGGCGGCCGGCGTCGGCGATCACCCGGCGGCAGCCCAGGTCGCCCTGGTGCGCCAGCTCGACCACCCGGGGCAGCGACAGGTCCGGGCCGAGGGTGGAGGTGAGCAGCGAGAGCAGGTAGCGGGAGCCGACGAAGGTCTCCAGGCAGCCGCGGTTGCCGCAGCGGCAGACCGGGCCGGCCTCGTCCAGGGTGATGTGCCCGATCTCACCCGCGGTGCCGCCCGGGCCGCGGTAGATCTGGCCGTTGACCACCAGTCCGGCGCCCACGCCGCTGGCGACCTTGATGTACGCGAGGTCGCTCAGGCCGCGGCCGGCTCCCCAGACCAACTCGCCGAGCGCGCCCAGGTTGGCGTCGTTGTCCACGTGCACCGGCATGCCGAGCCGCTCGGCCAGCTCCCTGCCCGGGGCGATGCCCGTCCAGCCCGGCAGGATCGCGGTCGAGCCGAGCGCGCCGGTCTCCACGTCGATCGGGCCCGGCACGCCGAGGCCCACGCCGATCACCTTCTCCGGACGGAACCCGGCCTGCGCCAGCAGCCGCTCGACCATCGCCTCGGCCCGGTCGAAGCCCTGGGCCGCGGAAACGTCCACGTCGATCGGGGCGCTCTCCTCGGCCAGCACCCGGTGGGCGAGGTTGCCGACGGCGACGCGGAGGTGGGTGTGGCCGAAGTCGATGCCGACCACGATGCCGGCGTCGCCGCTGAGCGAGACGCTGCGGGCGCGGCGGCCGCCGGAGGAGGTGTCGGCGACCACGACGGTGCCGCTCTCCTTCAGTTCCCGCACGATGTTGGAGACGGTGGCCGCGGAGAGGCCGGTGCCGCGGGCGATCTCGGCCTGGGTGAGCGAGCCGGCCATCCGCACCGCGCGGAGCACCCGTTCCAGGTTCGCCCGGTGCAGGGACGACTGTGAGCCCGGTGTGTCCGTCGACATGATCCGCCCTCCCAGGGGTGGGGAGCCCTCGGTCGGGTGTCCCCTTCAACTCCTGAAGCCTACGGCTCGGGGGCTGTGGGGGGTGTTGTCCGGGGGGTGGGCTCTCGGGAGGGTGGGTGCCGGGGCGGTTCCGGGGGTGGCCGCTCCGGGGGCTGGGTGATTTTCG
>NZ_JBHWDU010000005.1:0-191511 GCF_042734825.1 Kitasatospora sp. NPDC059648
CCGGGGGCCGGGTCCGCCACCGCGACCAGTTCGCGCCCCCCCGCCTTGCGCCCGGCCGTCCGGCCGGCCGTCCGGCCGGCCGGGCGGCGCCCCCCCCCCCCGGCGGCGGGCGGCTCCGGCAGGCCGTCCGGCGCTTCCGCCAGCAGCTCGCGCGGGATCAGCACCACGGCCGTCGTCCCGCCGTACGGCGAGGGCCGCAGGTGGACCCGGATGCCGTGCCGCCGGGCGAGCCGGCTGACCACGAAGAGCCCCAGCCGGTCGGTGTCGGCGAGGTCGAACTCCTGCTCCACGGTCAGGCGCTCGTTGATCTCGGCGAGCAGCTGCTCGCCCAGTCCGAGCCCGCGGTCGTCGATCTCCAGCGCGAACCCGTGCGCCACCACCTCGCCCTGGACGGTGACTTGGGTGTTGGGCGGGGAGAACACCGCGGCGTTCTCGACGAGTTCGGCGATCAGGTGGGTCACGTCGGCGACGGCGCTGCCGAGCAGGCCGGTGCCGGGGAACGGCCGGACGATCACCCGGGCGTAGTCCTCGACCTCGCCGACCGCCGCGCGGACCACGTCCACCATCCGGACCGGCTTGCGCCAGGCGCGGCCGGGCGAGCCGCCGGCCAGGATGATCAGGCCCTCGGCGTGGCGGCGCATGCGGGTGGTGAGGTGGTCGACCTTGAAGAGGTCCTCCAGCTCCGCCGGGTCCTCGGTGCGGCGCTCCATGGTGTCGAGCAGGGTGAGCTGGCGGTGCAGCAGTACCTGGCTGCGCCTGGCCAGGTTGACGAAGACGGCCGAGACGCCGCGGCGCAGTTCGGCCTGCTCGACGGCGGCCTCGACGGCGGCCCGCTGGACGGCGTTGATGGCCTGGCCGACCTGCCCGATCTCGGCCTGCCCGAAGCTCAGTTCGGGCGCCTCGGCGGCCACGTCCACCGCTTCGCCGCGGCGCAGCCGCAGCATGACGGCCGGCAGCCGGGTGGTGGCGAGTTCGTTGGCCGCGTTGCGCAGGTTGATCAGCTCGCGGGCCAGGCCGCGGCCGATCCGGAAGGAGATCAGCACCGACAGCACGACGGCGACCAGGCCGATGGCGCCGGCGATGCCGCCGCGCCACAGTGCCGCGATCGCGGCGGAGCGGCCGCGGTCGTCCAGCCCGGAGGCGATCCGGGAGTTGATGGAGGAGAGGTCGCCGAGGGAACGGTCGGCGGTCTGCTGCCAGTTGTCGACGTTGAGCGCCTGGACCACCCGCTCGGGGCCGCCGGCGCCGACGAAGTCCGCCTCGGCGCGGGCCAGCGCGGCCCAGGCCTCGCCGCCGCGCAGGGCGATGTAGTCGGCCTGGTCGGCGGGTTCGAGCTCGGCGATGTACACGGTGAACAGCGCCTGCTGGTCGTGCAGGGCGTCCAGCGCGGTCTGGTACTGCTCGGGGGTGGGCCTGGTCGTGCCGGTGCGCAGGCCCTCCATCGCCGCGTCCTCCTGGGAGAGGTACTCGCGGGCGCGGACCAGCTCGATCAGGATGGTCCCCTGGCGCGGCAGTTGGCCGCTCTGCCGGGCGACGGAGGCGGAACGGAAGCCGAACACCGGCCGGACCAGGTCGCTGTACTGTCCGAGCGCGAACTCCCAGTTGAGCGCCAGGCGGCCGACCTGGGCCCGGAGCGGGCCGATCTGGTCGGCGGCGGCGGTGATCTGCACCAGGCGGGCCCGCTGGGCGGCGGAGAGCCGGTCGCCGGCGGCGTCCTTCTTCTGCCGCAGCACCGCGAGGCTGCGGTCGGTGGCGGCGGTGGCGTGCGCGAAGGCGTCCCCGGCGACCGGCGAGTTCGGATCAGCCAGGTGCTGGACGGCGGCGCGGCGCTCGTTCTGCAGGTCGCCCGCGTACTGGTCCACGACCGTTCCGTACTCCTTGTACGTACGGCTGATCGCCAGCTGGTTCCAGGCGTCCCCGGTGGCAGCGATCGTCGCGTACACCCACAGCGCGATGAGCGCGACGATGGGCACCAGGAGCAGCGCGATGATCTTCGCGCGGATCGAGCTGCTGCGCAGACGCATGGAGTCCTCGGTCGGGAAGTGCCAGGCGCGGACGGGGAGCGGTACGGACGGGTTCCGGGATGCTGGGGACGGCTGGTCGGCGGGACTTGGGGAGGCCTGGGAAGGAAGCTGGGGAGGCTTCCCGGCCACAGGTCTGCGAGACTCTACTACGCCCTGACCACACGTTCGAGGGTCGAACCATTCCGCTTCTTCACCTTGCCCCGAACACGTCAGAAGCCGATCGCCGTCCGACCGCACCACCGGCGCACCACTCGCGCGTCGCCGGCGCACCGTCGGCACTCCGTCAGCGCCCCGTCGGCACTCCGTCGACCGCCGGGCCACGGCACCCCCGGCAGCCCTCCCCGATTGCTCCGCAGCTGCGACACCGTTCCCACGGACCGGTGCCGATCTCGTCGCGCCACCGTCACAACCCTGGGCAGTGACAGGCCGATCCGATAGTTTCGCTCCACCCGCACGACCGGGCGCCGCCACCCGGGCGCCCGTGCGCCGGGACCGGCAATCAGCGCCGCGAGACGCGAACTGGGGAGGACTGTGCGCGAGTTCACCACCCCTGCCCCGGCCGGGCCCGAGGCCACCGGAGGACTCGCCGACTCCCTGTACGACACCGCCGAACGCACCCCCGACCTGGTCCAGCTGTCCCGGCGGACCGGCGACGGCGGCTGGCAGGACGTCACCGCCCGGGAGTTCCGCGACGAGGTCCTCGCGCTCGCCAAGGGCCTGCTGACCCACGGCGTGCGCTACGGCGACCGGGTCGCGCTGATGTCCCGCACCCGCTACGAGTGGACCCTGTTCGACTACGCGCTCTGGTCGATCGGCGCGATCACCGTCCCGGTCTACCCCACCGCCTCGCCGGAGCAGGTGCGCTGGATCCTCGCCGAGACCCAGGCGGTGGCCTGCCTGGTCGAGGACGAGGACGCCGCGATGACCGTCGGCGCGGTCTGCGACGCCCTGCCCGACCTGACCGGGATCTGGCAGCTCGACCGCGACTGCGTCTCCGTGATCACCGAGGACGGCCGGGACGTCCCCGACGCGCTGGTGCACCGCCAGCGGCTGGGCGTCGCAGCCGCCAACATCGCCACCGTGGTGTACACCTCGGGCACCACCGGACGCCCCAAGGGCTGTCTGATTACCCACGCCAACCTGGCCGCCGAGGCCGACTCGCTGCTGGCCGGCTGGGGCGAGGTGCTCCGCGACACCGGTGGCGGCCAGCCCGCCACCCTGCTGTTCCTGCCGCTGGCGCACGTCTACGGGCGGGCCGTGCAGATCGCGGCCGTCCGCGGTGGCTTCCGGATCGGCCACATCCCGGAGGTCTCCACCGACGCGCTGCTGCCCGCCCTGGAGAGCTTCCGGCCGAGCTTCCTGCACGCCGTCCCGTACGTCTTCGAGAAGATCTTCCAGCGAGCCAGACGCGCAGCCGAGGAGGCCGGGCGCGGCGAACTCTTCGAGCAGGCCCGGCAGGTGGCCGTCGACTGGGCCGCCGCCCGGGAGCAGAGGTCCTTCGGCCGCGGACCGGGACCGGGAGCGGCACTGCGCCTGCGCCACCTCGCCTACGAGCGGACTGTCTACCCCCGCCTGCGCGCCGTGCTCGGCGGCCGGGTGCGCACGGTGATGTGCGGGGGCTCAGGACTGCGACGGGAGCTGGGCCTGTTCTTCACCGGTGCGGGGCTGCAGTTGTACGAGGGCTACGGCCTCACCGAGACCACCGCCGCGATCACCGCCAATCCGGCCGGGCGGCAGAAGCTCGGGACCGTCGGGCAGCCGGTGCCGGGCGCCTCGGTGGCGATCGCCGATGACGGCGAGGTGTGGGTGCGCGGCGGCTCGGTCTTCGGCGGCTACCTCAACCACCCGCGGTGCACGGCCGAATCACTGGTCGAGGGCTGGTTCGGGACGGGCGACCTGGGCCGACTGGACGAGGACGGCTACCTCACCATCACCGGCCGCAAGAAGGACCTGATCGTCACCAGCAGCGGTAAGAACCTCGCCCCGGCGGCGCTGGAGGAGCGGGTCGAGGCCCATCCGCTGGTTTCCCAGTGCCTGGTGGTGGGCGACGACCGCCCGTACGTGGCGGCGCTGATCACCCTCGACCCGGCCGCGCTGGCACACTGGCTGAAGACGCACGGGCGGGAGCAGCTGGACGCCTGGGCGGTACTCGCGGACGAGCAGTTGCACATCGAGATCCAGCGCGCGGTGGCGGCGGCGAACACCGCCGTCTCGCGGGCCGAGTCGATCCGCGCCTTCCGGCTGCTGCCACGGGAGTTCAACCTGGAGCAGGGACTGCTGACACCCTCGCTCAAGTTGCGGCGGACGGCGATCGCGGAGTTCTACGCGACGGACATCGAGGAGCTCTACCTCTCCTGATGCGCCTCGAACAACCCTGTGGCCGAGGTGTTCTGATGTGTCGTCTTATTCCTTGAAATATCAGCTCGTTCGCCGGATCGGTTCACCTTGCCGTTCCCTTGACGGGTCGATTGGTCCAGTCCATTGTTGCTCTTCGGTCCGCGTGCGGCGCACCGGCACCACCCGCTCCCGCCCCTCCGGGAGCGCCCCGGTTCCACGGTCCGGATTCCCGTTCACGCATGCCCCCACCTGCTGGAGTCTTCACGTGTCGACGTCCACGCGCCTGTCCGCGCTGACCGCTTCCCTCGCGCCGCTCACCGCCCTCACCGTTCCGGCGGCGTCCGCCGATCCGGGCGGTACGGACGGTACGGGCGGTTCCGGCGGCCCGACCGTCAGCCTGGCCACCAATCCCGGCTTCGAGCCGGACTTCAGCTGGGGTGCCTCCAACATCTAGCACCCGGGACCGCTCCGGCCCGGCGACGTGGCCCTGATGCACTGGACCGACACCCTCGCCACCGACCTGCCCCGCACCCTCGCGGCCGCCGAGGCCGCAGGCCTCAGGCCGGCCGGGCTGGTGGACTACCTGCACTGACGACCGGGCGGGTGGGCGAGTGCTGGTCGGATGACAGCTGACAGATTTCAACATCTGAAATCTGTCAGCTGTCATCCGCCGTCCGTCATCTGTTCGCGCTCCGCGGGTCGCGCGGCCCGCATGCCGGGGATCTTGCTCGTTGACAGGGTGTCCGCGTGTGGCTCTAATGGGGACGTGCAGCGCGGCGTCGGCCACAGAGCAGTGGGCCGGCCGGCAGCCGAGCCAGCACCTGATGTGCAAGGGGACGATGCGCGATGAGTACTTTCTCCGCTGCCCTGATCTGACGTAGGCGGTCACCGCGGTGTCCGCCGACTGTTCGCGCACGCCGCGTGTGGCCGCGAATCCCTCGAATTCTCAGGAGACTTCACCACACACGCATGTCCATGTCCTTCAATCTGAACGTCATCGAGGAGTTCCGCGCGAACGGCGGCCGGGTCGGCGGCCCTTTCGAGGGCGGCGACCTGCTGTTGCTGACCACTACCGGCGTGCGCTCCGGTCGGCCGCACACCGTGCCGCTGGGGTTCGTCCGGGCCGAGGGGCTGCTCCTCGTCGTCGCCTCGGCGGCCGGAGCGCCGGAGCACCCGCAGTGGTACCGCAATCTGCTGGCCCATCCGGTGGTCCGGGTCGAACTCGGCACCGAGACCTTCGACGCGGTCGCGGTGCCCGCGGAGGACGACCGTCGGAAGCGGCTGTTCGAGGCCGTCGTCCGCACGGCACCCGGCTACGGCGACTACCAGTCGCACACCGAGCGGGAGTTGCCAGTGGTCGTGCTGGAACGGCCCGAGCCGCCACCAGGCCTGCCGAGCGAGGTGCACAGCCTGGCCGACAAGCTGCTGGAGACGCACACCTGGCTGCGGGCCCAGCTGCGCCACGTCCGGGCCGAGGCGCGGGCGCACGTTCCCGGCCGCCCGGCCGGACTCGGGCTCCAACTGCGCCAGCACTGCCTGGCGTTCTGCGCGGGGTTGACCCACCACCACACCGGCGAGGACTCCGCGATCTTCCCCGCCCTCGCGCGCAGCCACCCCGAGCTCGCCGGAGTGCTGGAGCGACTGGGCGAACAGCACCGGGCGATCGCGCGGATCAAGGAGGAGCTGGTGGCGCTGCTGGCCGGGATCGAAATCTCCGATCCGGACCGGCTCCGGGCCGAACTCGACCGCATGTCGGAGGAGTTGGAGGCGCACCTGGACCAGGAGGAGGCGGAACTGCTGCCGGCGCTCGCCGGGATCCCCTTCCCACCGGTGCGGCCGGCGCCGACCGGGCCATGACACGGCGGTGCCGCCTGCCCCTCCCACGGCGAGGGAGGGGCAGGCGGCACCGGGTGGTCACGTCGAGGGTCCGACGGGACGGTGGAACCCGGGCGGGACGGGCCCGGCCTCAGGACTGGCTGAAGACCGGGAGGTAGCCGTCGGCCTGGCCGGACGAGTTCGGGTGGTAGCTCTCGTCGATCGGCAGGGTGGTGCTGTGCAGCCAGGTGTCCAGTCCGCCGCAGATCTCGTGCCCGGCGAAGGTGTCGCGCACGTCGGCGAAGGTGAAGCCGGCGTTGGCGACCTCCTTGGAGATGACGTTGTCGAGCGTGTCGGCGGCGTCGTTGATGGCGGCGCGCTTGGTGTCGCCGATGCCGAAGAGGCAGTAGCCGCCGATCTGGTAGAGGTGCGGGTAGCCCATCACCACGACGTGGGCGTTCGGCGACTTCGACTTGATCGCGGAGTACACCCGGTCCAGCTGGCCCGGCAGGGTGTTGGTCGCGTAGTTCTCGGCCGTGTTGACGGCGTTGAGGCAGTCGCTGTCGGAACCGAGCACACAGGTCTGCATGGTGCGGGAGAACCCGGCGTCGTTGCCGCCGACCGTCAGGCTGACCAGCGTGGTGGAGCTGTTCAGCGCGGAGATCTGGCTGTTGAGGATGTCACCGGTTCTGGCACCCGAGCAGGCGACGAAGGAGAAGGAGGACGGGGAGTTCGCGTTCGACCACAGGTAGGCGTAGGCGTTGGTGCTGCGCTTGCAGCTACCGCTGTCGCTCAGGTAGCTGCCGGCACCGACGCCGGCCGAGTAGGAGTCCCCGAGCGCCACGTAGTTGACGCCGGCCGCGTTGGCGGATGACGCCGTGAAGAGCGTCGTCATGGTGAGGACGGCCGCTGTCGCGGCGACGGAGAGAGCACGAGCTGGGCGGAACATCGCACCTCCAGGTATGACGCGAGTCACGAAAAGGGATACCAAGCGGTAATCGAACGCGGAAGATTTCGCGCCGAGGCTGTTGACGATCCGTCAATTGAAGACGTGATGTACGCCCCCGGCACGGCGGTGCCGCCACCCCTCCCGCAGCCCGGAAGGGGACGACAGCACTTGCAGCGTTCAGCGCCGCCGCGCAGACGCCCGGGCAGGCGACGAGGTGGACGATCGCAAAGGCGACCGGACAGGCGACCGGACGGAGGCCCGGACGGAGGCCCGGACGGACGTCATGGCCGAGGCACTCAGGAGCGACTGAAGACCGGGAGGTAACCGCTGGCCTGGCCGGACGAGTTCGGGTGGTAGCTCTCGTCGATCGGCAGGGTGGTGCTGTGCAGCCAGGTGCTCAGCGAACCGCAGATCTCGTGGTCGGTGAAGGCACTGCGCACGTCGCCGAAGGTGAAGCCCGCGTTGGCGACCCGCTTGGCTATCACGCCGTCGAGCGCGTCGGCAGCCCCGTTGATCGCGGCGCGCTTGGTGTCACCGATGCCGAAGAGGCAGTCGCCGCCGACCTTGTACAGGTGCGGGTAGCCCATCACCACGACGTGGGCGTTCGGCGACTTCGACTTGATCGCCGAGTACACCCGGTCCAGCTGGCCCGGCAGGGTGTTGGTCGCGTAGCTCTTCGCCGCGTTGACGGCGTTGAGGCAGTCGCTGTCGGAGCCCAGCACGCAGGTCTTCATGGTGTCGGCGAAGCCCGCGTCGTTGCCGCCGACCGACAGGCTGACCAGCGTGGTGGAGCTGTTCAGCGCGGAGATCTGGCTGTTGAGGACGTCCCCGGTTCTCGCGCCCGAACAGGCTGCGAAGGAGAAGGAGGACGGCTTGTGCGCGTTCTTCCACAGATAGGGGTAGGCGTTGGTGCTGCGTTTGCAGCTACCGCTGTCGCTCAGGTAGCTGCCGGCGCCGACGCCGGCCGAATAAGAGTCCCCGAGGGCGACGTAGTTGACGCCCGCCGCGTTGGCAGCTGACGCCGTGAAGAGCGTCGTCATGGTGAGGCCGGCCGCTATGACGGCGACGGACAGGGCACGAGCAGGGCGGAGCATTGCACCTCCTGGTATGACGCGGGTCACAGAAGGGATACCAGGCGGTAGTCGAACGCGGAAGCGCTCATGCCAAGGATGTTGACGGACAGTCTGATGGCAGAGACGTGAACTGCCGCCGACAGAGCGTGAGTTCATGCAGGTGGGTGCGGGTGCATGTCGACGCGCGTCGGTCATCGCGTGTAGACAAAAAAGTTTCGAGACGTCAGCTCGCCGTCAGCCGAAGGTCAGCGTGCGGCCTCCGGAGCGTCAGCTGCCCAACGCGGAAAGGCGCCCGCGCCGGGGGCGGGACCGGTGTCCGAGGGTGCGGTTCAGCGCCTGGGGGCGCGCCCGCCGCCCGGGTACACGGGGCCGGGGAAGACCGTGCAGCCCTCGACGGGCAGCTCCTCGATCGTCTCGTTCGCGGCAGCGGGAACGCCGAGCCAGTGGACGGCCGTGGCGACCGCCGCCCGGGCTTGGCGCAGCCCGGGCGCACCCCAGCCCAGCAGCTCGACCGCGAGCCCCGGCGCGACCAGCAGCCGCCGGTAGTGCCGCCCCGAGGCCGGGTCGGCCTCGCTCGGCCCGACCGCCCGCAGCGCCGCCGCCATCCGGACCCGCGCACACTCGTGCCCGCCGTTCGCCGAACCGACCCGGTCGTAGAGGTAGCCGAGGTAGAACGGCCGGCCGATCACGGCCTGGGCCTCCTCACCCGCCTCCCTGGCCAGCGCGGCCGCGGGGTCTCCGTTGTCCTCCGGCTCCAGCGAGCCGCCGGGCAGCGAGCAGATCCCGTCCCTGGGGTTCACCAGGGTCAGCACCCGCCCGTCCGGGGCGAACAGCCACCCCCAGGACTGCTTGGTCGGCAGCCCGTCCGGCACCTGCTCGCCCGGCCGCCACGGCCAGCCCGCCGTGGGACGCCGACGCACCTTCCCGAGCAGCTCGGCGATCTCCGCCGTGAACTCGATCCGGCCCATGCCGCGCGTCCCCCTCTCGCTGTCGGGCTCGCCGGACCTGCGGAGCACGGTTCGGAGCGGAGCGGCCGGAGCGGCGGCTGGGGTACCGCACGCTCCTGCTGTTGATCTTCTCCGATCTTCCCCGAACAGGCGGTCGATGAACAGTCCCCAGCGCCGCACGGTGGATGCGGAGGCCGCGAACGCCCTGATCACGCCAGCGGCCCACCCCCGGCCTCCGGGAGGCCCGGCAGCGGGAACCCCGGCTGCGGGACCGCCCCGGGCGGGAAGGGCAGCCCACGCGCCGCGTCGTCGGCCAGCTCGTCGAACACCTCATGGGCGGTCATCGGCCGCAGCCGCCCAGCGCCCAGCGCCCAACCCCGCACCCGCGGACCGGGCCTCGCGCCGCCCGGGGACCCGCCCGGGGGCCCGTCGGGTGACCCGACGGACAGCCCGTCGGACGGCCCGTCTCCGGAAGCCGTGGACGGATCGCCGTGCAGCAGCAGCGCTCCCTCGCCGCCCGAGGCCACCCCGGCCGCGAGCGTGACGCAGAACGCCTCCGCGTCCCGCCCGGCGGGGTGCAGGCGCCCCCGCTCCACGCAGACGTCCACCGCGGAGGTGAGTTCCTCGCCGTCCTCCGGACCGTGGCAGCGCAGCGTCAGCAGGTGGCAGCCCTCCCCCGCGCCCTCGGCCAACGCCAGGTAGACCGAGGTCACGTACCGCATCACCGCCGCCATCCGCCGCTGCCCCGCCGGGTCGTCGCCCACCGCGCCCAGCAGCGCCGCACAGGCCACGGACATCCGCACCCGCGCCCGGTGGTCGTCCAACAGCACCGGGGCGAGGTCGGCCAGGGGCTCCCCCGCGTAGACGAAGGGCTCCCCGGCCAGCTCCGGATCCCCCGCGTACGCGACCCGGGCGGCCGGGGCCCTGGGGTCGAGCCCGAGCGCCGAGCAGTAGTCCTCGAAGTCGGCCGCCTCCAGGACACGCAGGTGCACCTCCAGCCCCTGCTGGTACAGGCCCGTCAACTGCTCCTCCGCCCGCAGCAGGTACTCCTGGTGCCCGAGCGCTCCGAACAGCCCGTACTTCGCCAGCCCGGCGAAGTCGGCCGCCTCCACGGCCAGCGCCACCGCCACCGGCTGCGGCGGCGCACCCCTGGCCCGGCCGCCGAGCCGCCGCCCGCGCGCGCCGGCGCCACCGGATCCGACGGCCCCGGCGGCCCGTCCGCCCGGCGGTCGGCCCCCTCCGGGCGGCGCCGCCCCGCCGGGCCCGCCGGCCGGCGAACCACCGGCGCCGGCGCCGGGCCCGCGCCCACCGGACAGCGACGCCCGCGACCCCCGAGCCGCCCTCGGCGCCGTGAGCGCCTGCGCCAACGACCGGCGCCGCACCACCACGACGCCCAGCACCTCGTACACCGACTCCCGCACAGCCATGGGTTTCCTCCCGTTCACTTCACCGGCACGACGAGCACGAAACAACGCGAACCAGCACCGACCACCCCGACTCTCGGAGCCGCCGACGCCACGGAACCTACACGGAGTCACTGACAATCGACTCCAAGTAATCGAACACCAGCAGCCGACGCCGCTCCCGGGGATAAAAATTAGCCCCCCATGTGCTCGCACCGACCCCGCCTCCACTCCTTGGGGAACACAATGTGCCCTTCTCGCCGACGGCCCGCCCCGCCCGCGAACCCCGGGCAACGGCCGAGGCAGCCGGAAAGGACAGCCGGAGGACAACCCGGCAGGGCGTCGGTCAACGACAGGGGCCACGACCACCCGAAACCGGTTACCACTGTCGATGTCAGTGGCGGGCGTTAGGGTCGGGGACCATGCGACTGCTGCATACCTCCGACTGGCACCTCGGGCGCTCGTTCCACCGGGAGAGCCTTCACGACGCCCAGCGCGCCTTCCTGGACCACCTGGTGGCGGTGGTCCGGTCCGAGGGCGTGGACGCCGTGCTGGTCGCCGGGGACGTGTACGACCGGGCGCTGCCCGGACTGGACGCGGTCGCACTCTTCGACGACGTGCTGCACCGGCTGGCCGGCCTCGGCGTGCCGACGGTCTTCATCAGCGGCAACCACGACTCGGCCCGCCGCCTCGGGGTCGGCGCCGGGCTTATCGGCCAGGCCGGGATCCACCTGCGGACGGACCCGGGCGAGTGCGCCGAGCCGGTCCTGCTGGCGGACGAGCACGGCCCGGTGGCGGTGTACGGGCTGCCGTACCTGGAGCCGACACTGGTGCGCGAGCGGTTCGGGCTGGCCAAGGGCGGGCACGCCGCGGTGCTGGGCGCGGCGATGGACCGGGTCCGGGCCGACCTGGCGGCGCGCCCCGGGGGAACGAGGGCCGTGGTGCTGGCGCACGCCTTCGTCACCGGCGGCGCGCCGAGCGACAGCGAGCGGGACATCGCGGTCGGCGGGGTCGCCGCCGTGCCCGCCTCGGTGTTCGACGGGGTGCACTACGCCGCGCTCGGCCACCTGCACGGCTGCCAGACCCTCGCCCCGCACCTGCGCTACAGCGGCTCCCCGCTCGCCTACTCCTTCTCCGAGGCGCGCCAGCGCAAGACCATGTGGCTGGTCGACCTCGCGGCCGACGGCTCGGTGACGGCCGAGCGGGTCGACTGCCCACAGCCGCGCCCGCTCGCCACCCTGCGCGGCACGCTGGAGGCCCTGCTCGCCGAGGAGGGGTACGCCGGGCACGAGCAGTCCTGGGTACAGGTCACGCTCACCGACGCGGCCCGCCCGAGCGAGCCGATGGAGAGGCTCCGCCGCCGCTTCCCCCACACCCTCCAACTGTTGTTCGACCCCGAGAACGGCGCGGCCGAGCCGTCCCGGTCGTACGCGGCCCGGGTCAGCGGCCGGGACGACCTGGAGATCGCCGAGGGCTTCCTGCGGCACGTCCGCCCCGGCGCCGAGCCGGAGCCGGACGAGCTCGGCTGGCTGCGCGAGGGCTTCGAACGCGTCCGCGAAGGTGCCGACCGGAAGGCGGACCTGCCCCGATGAGGCTGCACAAGCTCACCGTCACCGCCTTCGGCCCGTTCGCGGGCACCGAGACGGTGGACTTCGACGCGCTCGCCGCCGGCGGGCTGTTCCTGCTGCGCGGCGCGACCGGCGCGGGCAAGAGCAGCGTGCTGGACGCGGTCTGCTTCGCCCTGTACGGCGAGACGCCGAACGCCCGGCGGGCCAACCGGCTGCGCAGCGACCACGCCGGTCCGGGGCGGCTGACGCAGGTGGAGCTGGAATTGACACTGGGCGGGCGCCGGCTGCAGATCACCCGACTGCCGGAGCAGCGCCGGCCGAAGAAGGTCGGCACCGGCACCACCGTCGAGCGCCCGCAGACCCTGCTGCGCGAGTGGGCCACCGACGCGGGCGACGGCACGCCCGGGTGGCAGCCGGTCAGCAAATCGCACCAGGAGGCCGGGGAGGAGATCCACCGGCTGATCGGCATGAGCCGGGAGCAGTTCTGCCAGGTGGTGCTGCTGCCCCAGGGCGACTTCGCCCGCTTCCTCAAGGGCGACTCGGAGGAGCGCGGCAAGCTGCTGCGCCGCCTGTTCGACACCGAGCGCTACGGGCTGGTGGAGGCCTGGCTCGCCGAGCAGCGCCGCGCCCAGGAGAGTGCCGTCCAGTCCGGCCGACGCCGGCTGCGCGATCTCGCGAGCAAGGCCGAGCAGGCGGCCGGGCCCGCGGCCGAGCCCGCCGGGGAGTGGGTGCCGGCCGAGGACGGCGACGCGGACCTGACAGCCGGCGTGCTCGGCTGGGCGGCGATCCTGCGCAGCGGCGCGGCCGAGCAGCTCGCCGTCGCCGAGGCGGCGCTCGCGGGTGCCGAGGCGGCGCAGCGGACGGCCCAGCAGAGGCGCGAGGCCGCCGAAGAGCTGGCCGGGCGGCAGCGCCGGCACCGGGAGGCGCTGGCCGAGGCCGAGCGGCTGGCCGGGTTCGAGCAGGCCGCGGCTCGGGACCGTCGGCGCCTGGCGGCCGCGCAGGAGGCGGTCGGCGTGGACTCCGCGCTGCGGCTGCGCGACAGCGCGGCCGAGGCGCTCGGCCGGGCGCGCGCGGCGGAGCAGCGGTGCCGGGAGGCACTCGCCCGGGCGGGCGGCGGCGGGCAGCTGCCGATCGCGGCCGGAGCCGACGCCGCCGCGCTGGCCGAGGCCGAGCTGCGGCTGCGCGCCGACGTGGTCCGGCTGGAGGCAGCCCGGGCGGAGGAGCGGCGCTGCACCGAACTCGCCCTTGAGCAGCTCGCCTTGACGCAGGACCGGCGCGGCGCCGAGGAACTGGCCGAGGAGGCCGAGGACTGGCTGGCCGAGTTCGACGACGAGCTGGGCCGCTTGGAGGAACAGCAGACGCGGGCCCGGGCGGCGAGCACCCGGGTCGAGCAACTGGACCTCCAGTTGCGCGAGTTGACCGCCCGCCTGGGTGCGGCCCGGGAGCGGGACGGCCTGCTGGCACAGATCGCCGCCGCCGAGCCGAAGGCCGTCGAGCTGCGCACGGCCGCACTGGACGCCCGCGAGTTCAGCCTGGACCTGCGGGACCGCCGCCTCGCGGGCATGGCCGCCGAGTTGGCCGAACAGCTGCGCCCGCACGAGGCCTGCCGGGTCTGCGGCTCGCCGGAACACCCGGCACCCGCCGAGGCCGCCGAGGGCGAGCGGGTGAGCGCCGAGGACGAGGAGCGGGCACGCCTGGCCCAGGCCACCGCCGAGCGGCTCCGGGACGAGGCCGACCAGGCGCTGACCGCGCTGCGGGTGCGCGAGGCGACCGCCGCCGGGGCGGCCGGGCCGGAGAGCACGGACGTGCTCGCGCGATCGGTCGCCGAGCTGGAGCGCGAGCACCGCACCGCGCTGCACGAGGCGGAGGCTCTCGGCCGGATCGGGCAGGAGATCGCCCGGCTGTCCGAGGACCGTGCCCGCCGACTGAGGGAGCTCAACGAGGCCAGGGAGCACGCCGCCGTACTCACCGACCGGCTGGCGAAGCTGGACGAGGAGCAGCGCGAACTGAGCGCCAGGGTCGCGGTCGCCCGGGGCGAGGCCGCCTCGGTGGCCGACCGGGCCGCGACCCTCACCGCGCTCGCCGAGGCGGTCGCCGCGGCCGCAGCGGCCGTCCGGACGGCGTCGGAGGCACGGGCCCGGTTCGACGGGGCGGAGGCGGAGCTCGGCGAGGCCGCCGCCGCCGCGGGCTTCCCGGATGCCGGGGCGGCGCTCGCGGTGCTGCTGCCGCGCGAGGAACGGGAACGGCTGGAGGCCCGGCTGGAGCGGCACCGCGCGGAGTCGGCCGCCGTCCGGCACGAGCTGGCGCTGCCCGAACTGGTCGAGGCTGCGGCGCTGCCCCCGGCCGACCTGCCCGCCGCCGCGGCCGCGCTCTCCGCCGCCACCGACCGGCTCGGCCGGGCGCACGCGGCGCGATCGGCGGCCCGGGAGCGCTGCGCGGCACTCGCCGCGATCGGGCGCCAGCTGGGCGACCTCGCCACCGAGCTGGCCCCGGCGCTGGAGCGGTACGGACGGATCAACCGGCTCGCCGCACTGGCCTCCGGCACCTCCACCGAGAACCGGCTGCGGATGCGCCTGGAGTCGTACGTGCTGGCGGCCCGGCTGGAGCAGGTCGCGGCGGCGGCCAGCGACCGCCTCGTCCGGATGTCCGGGGGCCGCTACACCCTGGTGCACAGCGACGACCGCGGCACCGGGAACAAGCGCTCCGGCCTGGCCCTGCGGGTGGTCGACGCCTGGACGGGCACCGAACGGGACACCGCCACGCTCTCCGGGGGCGAGAGCTTCTTCGCCTCGCTGTCCCTCGCCCTCGGCCTGGCCGACGTGGTCACCGACGAGGCGGGCGGGATGCCCCTGGACACCCTGTTCATCGACGAGGGGTTCGGCACCCTGGACGAGCAGTCCCTGGAGGAGGTGATGGACGTCCTCGACGGCCTGCGCGAGCGGGACCGCGCGGTCGGCATCGTCAGCCACGTCGCCGATCTGCGCAGCCGCATCCCGGCGCAGCTGTTGGTCCGCAAGGGGCGGCACGGCTCCACCCTCGCCCTGGCCGGCCGGGAGGACGCGTAGCGGCGGAGGAACGCCGTCGGCCCTGTCGGACGCCCCGGGCCCCGGGCCCCTCAGCCCGAACAGGCGATCCGCTGGGCCTGCTGCCAGGCGCAGGTCGGGCACAGGGTACTGCCCGGCTGATCGGCGGGCAGCACCGTCGGTTCGCCGCACAGCACGCAGTCGGCGCGCGGCCCGGGCGCGGCCGGGTCCTCGCGCAGCGCCGTCTCCGCCGAGTCGGCGGGCGCCGACTCGCAGACCACCGCGTCCTCGCCCGAAGCGCCGTCGTTCGTCGCGGTATCGCTCATGCCGCTTTCCTACTCCCCGCCCCCGCCCCGCCGCAAGGCACCCCGGCCGGGCCAGCGTCCGCCCGGGCCCGCTGACTGCACCGGACCGGCCTCCTCGACCATTGCGTCGACACCGCCGCGCCCCCGATCCGTCGGCGAACCCCCCACCCGAGGCGCTCCCCGACCCGCCGACTACCGTAGCCGCCATGCAAGGCGATGGCGATCTCCAACAGCGACTGCGAGCCGCCCGGGCCGCCGGGCCCACGTACCCCGAGGTCGGGGCCACCCGCCACGGCCGGCTGCCGGGCGGGTACGCGCACCTGCGGCGCCGGGTGCACCTCGGACACGGGCCGGAGGTGCTGGAGCGGGCCGGGCGGTACGTGCTCGGGTGGGGCAGTCAGCTGGGGAGCGGGTTCGCGGTGCACCCCGGCGGCCCCGCCCGGGAGGGGGCCACCGTGCTGCTGCGGCTGAGCCTGCCGGGCAGCCGGTGGCCACGACTGGTGATCCCCTGCCGGGTGGTGTGGACGGAGGCCGGGCCGGACCGGATCGGCTTCGCGTACGGGACGCTGCCCGGCCACCCGGAGTGCGGCGAGGAGTCGTTCCTGGTGTCGATGGACGCCGAGGGCGAGGTGTGGTTCGAGGTCGCCGCGTTCTCCCGGCTGTCCGCCTGGTACGCCCGGCTGGGACGGCCGGTCGCGCTGCTCTGCCAGCACCTGGCGATCGAGCGCTACCTCGCCGCCGTGGCCGGCCACGTCGCCACGGGCCGCTGAGGCCTGTCCGCAGCACGGCTCAGCCGAGGAAGGACAGCCGGACGGTGCGGCGCGGATTGTCCCCGTTGGTGTCGATCAGCACCACCGACTGCCAGACGCCGAGCGCCAGTTGACCGCCGAGCACCGGCAGGGTGGCGTGCGGGGCGACCAGGCCGGGCACCACGTGGTCCCGTCCGTGGCCGGGGCTGCCGTGCCGGTGGCGCCAGCGGTCGTCGGCTGGGAGCAGGTCCCGCAACGTGGCGAGGAAGTCGTCGTCGCTGCCCGAGCCGGTCTCCAGGACGGCGATCCCGGCGGTGGCGTGCGGGACGAAGACGTTGAGCAGCCCGTCCCGCCCGGGGGCCCGCTCGTTGAGGAACGCGACGCAGCGGTCGGTGATGTCGAGCGCGACCTCGCGGTTGCCGGTGGTGATCTCCAGGGTCGTGCTCTGGAAGGCGCCGGTCGACCCGGCCGACGTGAAGTGGTTGTTGTCCGCCATGACGCCATCCTGGCCCAGGTCAACGGGTCGGGCGTACCGCCTCGCCGACTGCCCGCGCCGGGGCGTCGGGCTCGCATAGGGTGAGAGGTTCAGACCAAAGACACGGCCCGCCCTCCGGATACGCCGACGACCCGACGGACCGGGTGGTCCGACGGGTCGTTCAGGGACCGGCCACTGGGCCCGGGGCGCACCCCGCCCCCGGGACCGGGTGCTAGCCGCGCCCGCCGAAGAGGCTCCGCCGCAGCCGACGCAGCGGCGCCAGCAGCGAGACGCGGGTGTGGCGACGGCGGGCCGCCGCCGGGGTGTCGGCGCCTCGCGGCGTCAGCTCCCTTATCAGCCCGAGCGCCTCGGCGGTGTCCACCGCCGAGAGCGCGGGCGCGCCGAGCACGGCCAGGTGTCGGTCGATCCGGCGGCCGGTCGCGCCGACACCGCACTGGATCGCCGGCACACGGGGCCGAGTCCGCACTTGCATGTGTTCCATCAGTTTTCCCACCCCTACGAGGCGCCAGGGCCGTGAGGCGAAGACTATCCGTGAGGGACGGCCTTCGCGCAACCGTCCTTGGTGTTGTGCCACCGTACCGTGCGACGCCAACTGACGATGCACCAGGGGCCGCCCGGGCGGTCACGACTAGGCATCAATGATGGTGCACGACCGGCCGTCCGTCATCAGGGCCAGGAGGCACGGGCCCGGCGCCCGTACCCGCGGGACGCGCCGGGCGCACGGGGGCGGGCGGCCGGTGCGACCGCCGTGTCGATGAATCGCCCCCGGACGCGTCCCCCGGAAGCACCCCGGGAAAGCCCCCGGCCCGCGTCGACGCCAACCCCTCGCACGCCCTCCCTCAGCCCCGCGCACGCCCTCCCGCAGCCCTTCCCGCAGCCCCTCGCGCGACTCCGACCCGGGTCCGGCCCGGCTCCCCATATAGGGGACAGCCGTCACATCGACAAAGCGACCACCGCGTCACCGTCCAACTTCATGAAGTGAACGCATTCGGGGGATTGACTCCCGTCAATCCTCCAAGCAATATCTGATGCACACGCCCAGGTGCCCGCACCGCACCATGCGCGTGTTCGAGTGATGAACGACTCGATGAGGGCTCCGGCTCCTGCGGGCCACTGCCCGGCCACCTCGACGCTGCGGTGGCCAGGCCCGCACGGTGCCCGGACCGGCGGCCGGCCGTAGAGGGTCGGCCGGGCCGCCACCAGACTGCCGGTGCCGCCCCGCTCGGGGCCCGGCACCGGCGGTTCCGGGTCGACCACGCCACCGGCTCCTCCACTCCTCCCGCACAGCCGGACGTCCCCGCAGGTCGCACCGCGTGGATCGGTAGACTCGGCCAGCGTGTCCCTCCTCCTCAGCATCGTGCTCCCGGTCCACGGCGTGGAGCGGTACCTGCCGCGCTGCCTCGACTCGATCCTCGGCGAGACCCCCGCCGCCGAGACCCGCTTCGAGGTGATCGCGGTCGACGACCTCTCCCCCGACGGCTCCGGCGCGATCCTGGACGCCTACGCCGCCCGCGACCCCCGGCTGCGCGTGATGCACCTCACCGAGAACCAGGGCCTCGGCGGCGCCCGGACCGCCGCCCTGCCACAGGTGCGCGGCGAGTACGTCTGGTTCGTGGACAGCGACGACTGGCTGCCCGAGCGGACGGTAGGCGTGATCCTCGACGAGCTGGCGCAGGAGCACCGCCGCGAGGTGCCCGCCGACGTGCTGCTCACCGACTTCACCCACGTCTACCCGGACGGCGGCAGCGAGCCCAACCCCTGGCGGCACGTGCTGGTCGGCTCCCCGCTGGTGGAGGGCTGCACCCTGGCCGAGTACCCGGCGCTGTTCCAGACCGTGATGTCGGTGTGGAACAAGGTGTTCCGCCGCGAGTTCCTGGAGGGCCTCGGCGTCGCCTTCGGCCGCGGCTACTACGAGGACATCTCGGTCACCTATCCCGCGCTGCTGGCCGCCGAGCGGCTGCGCTACCTCGACCGCCCCTGCTACTTCTACCGGCGCGGCCGGGACGGCGCGATCACCGCCACCCCCTCCCCCAAGCACGCCGACGTGTTCGCCCAGTACGACGCCATCTTCGCCTTCATCAACCGCTCCGACCGCCCGGGAAGGGCCGTCCCGGAGTCGCTGCGCACCCTGGTCTTCGACCGGACCGTCCGCCAGGCGCTGAACGTCTACGACACCCCCGGGCTGGTCCCCGCCGCCCGGCGCAAGGACTACTTCCACCGGATCGCCCTGCACTTCGAGCGCCACCGCCCGGCGGACTACCGCTTCCCCGGCGGAGTGCGCGGCGTGCAGTACCGACTGGCCGCCCGCGGCGCCCGGATCGCCTACGCCGAGCTGCGCCGCACCGGCCGCCTGCCGCGCGAACTCAAGCGCGGCGCAAAGGCGGTGGCGCCCGCGGTGAAGAAGGGCGTGCGCAGCGGTGCCCGGTTCACCGCCTACAACGCCTTCCGCCGGCTCCCGCTGGACGAGCACCTGGCGGTGTACGCCGCGTACTGGCACCGGGGTTACGCGTGCAGCCCGGCGGCGATCTACGAGAAGGCGAAGGAACTCGCGCCGCAGATCCGGGGCGTGTGGGTGGTCGAGAACCGCCGGCAGGCCGACGCCATGCCGCCCGGCGTCCCGTACGTGATCGTCAACACACCCGCCTACCTCAAGGCGATGGCGACCGCCAAGTACTTCGTCAACAACGTCAACTTCCCGCGCACGATGGCCAAGCGCCAGGGCACGGTGCACGTCCAGACCCAGCACGGCACCCCGCTCAAGGCGATGGGCATGGATCTGCGAGGGCGCCCCGAGGCGGCCGAGGGGATGGACTTCGACCGGCTCCAGGAGGCCATCGACCGCTGGGACTTCCTGGTCTCCTCCAACCCGCACACCAGCGAGCACTTCGCCCGGGCCTTCCCCGGCCGGTACGAGATGCTGGACACCGGCTACCCGCGCAACGACCGGCTGGCCAGCGCCACCCCGGAGGAGGTCCGGGCGATGCGCGAACGGTTCGGGCTGCGCCCGGGCACCACGGCGGTGCTGTACGCGCCGACGCACCGCGGCGGCAAGGGCGGCTACGTGCCCCTGCTGGACGTGGCGGAGCTGGCCCGGCGCCTCGGTCCGCGCTTCACCCTGCTGGTGCGCACCCACTACTTCCACACCGACGGTCCGGGCGACCTGACGACCGGTGCGGACGCCGCGGAGGTCGTGGACGTGTCGGCGCACCCGGTCGTGGAGGACCTCTACCTGGCGGCGGACGCGCTGGTGACGGACTACTCGTCGATGATGTTCGACTACGCGGTGCTGGACCGGCCGGTGGTGATATTCGCCCCGGACTGGGAGGAGTACCAGCGCGAACGCGGCGTCTACTTCGACCTGTTCGCGGAGCCGCCGGGCGCCGTCACGGTGGACGTGGACGGGCTGGCGCGGGCGCTGCGCGCGGGCGATCCGGAGCCGGGGGCCCGGGAGCGGTTCCGGGCGAGGTTCTGCGTCTGGGACGACGGCGGGGCGGCGGAGCGGGTGGTGCGCCGGGTGTTCCCGGTGGGCCCGGCCGAGTAGCGAACCGGGCCGCGAACGGGGCCGCGAACGGGGCCGGGACCGCCGGTGGGGCGGCCCCGGCCCCGTCGGCGTCGGCTCAGCGCTGGCGGGCGGCCAGGAACTCCTCGAAGTCCAGGAAGCCCTGGTGACGGGTGTCCATCGCGTGGATCAGCGCCTCGGCCATCGAGATGGTGACGCTGTGGTCGCCCATCTCGTTGGCGGCCAGCGCGTACTCGGCAGCGGTGATCTTGCCATCGCCGTTCTTGTCGAAGCGGTCGAACATCTCCTTGATGGCCTCGACGCTCTCCATCGTTTCCTCCTGGGCACTGCGGGGTCTTGCTCGGTTCGGACGGCCGTACCCTACCCGGCCGTGGTGTGCGCCACGGTGTCCGGGAGTGGACGGGCGCCGGGGTTGGTGTCGTAGTCTGCGGGTCTGATTGCTGACCCGGGCGCCTCCCGGGCGGTCGTTCGTCCAGGGAGGGAACCGTGCTCGACCTCGCCACCAGGCTGGTGCTGAAACCCGTTTCGCGGGGGATCTGGCGCCCGGTCATCGAGGGCATCGAGAACGTGCCGCGCAAGGGCGGGGTGATCCTGGCCAGCAACCACCTGTCGTTCATCGACAGCGTGGTGATCCCGCTCACCGCCCCTCGCCGGGTGCACTTCCTCGCCAAGGCCGAGTACTTCACCGGCACCGGGCTCAAGGGCCGGATCTCCAAGGGCTTCTTCGAGGCGATCGGCGCGGTACCGGTCGAGCGCGGCACCTACCGTTCCGCTCAGGCCTCGTTGGAGTCGGCGCTGGAGATCCTGGAGGACGGCAAGGCCTTCGGCATCTACCCCGAGGGCACCCGGTCGCTGGACGGCCGGCTCTACCGCGGCAAGACGGGCGTGGCCTGGCTCGCGCTGACCGCCGGCGTCCCGGTGGTGCCGGTGGCCCTGGAGGGCCCGGAGCACATCCTGCCGATCGGCAAGCGCATCCCGCGGATCAAGAAGGTCACCGTCCGCTTCGGCGAGCCGCTGCACTTCGACGAGCTGCACGGGCAGGCCCGTTCGCTGAAGGCCCGTCGGCAGGTGACCGACGAGGTGATGGCGGCGATCCAGCGGCTCTCCGGCCAGGAGGTCGTGGAGAGCTACAACGAGATCCCGAAGGCGGCCTGACCGCCCTTCGGCCCGGTCGGGCGCGGCCGACTGCTCCGTGGCCTACGGCCGCGTGGGCCACGCGCCGCCGAGGCCCGGCAGGCTCAGGCGCGGCCGAGGCCCGGCAGGGCTCGGCGTGACCGGGCCCCACGGTCACGCGTGGCCGAGCGCGGCGGCGTCCGACAGGGCCGCCACCTCCGGCGCCTCCCGGCGCAGCAGCGCCGCGTACCGGCCGTCCAGCTCCACCAGCTCCTCGTGGGTGCCCAGTTCGACCACCTCACCGTGGTCGAGCACGGCGATCTGGTCGGCGGAGCGGACGGTGGAGAGCCGGTGCGCGATGGTGATGGTGGTCCGGCCGGCGGCCAGGGTGTCCACGGCCTGCTGGACGGCGCGTTCGGTGCGGTTGTCGAGCGCGCTGGTGGCCTCGTCCAGGATGAGCACCGGCGGGTTGCGCAGGATGGTGCGGGCGAGCGCGAGGCGCTGCTTCTCGCCGCCCGAGAAGCGGTAGCCGCGTTCGCCGACCAGGGTGTCGTAGCCGTCCGGGAGGGCGGCGATGGTCTCGTGGATCTGCGCGGCCCGGGCGGCCTCCACCAGTTCGGCGTCGTCGGCGCCGGGTTTGGCGAAGCGCAGGTTCTCGGCGACCGAGGCGTGGAAGAGGTAGGTCTCCTGGGAGACCACGCCGACCGCGCGGGCCAGGGTCTCGAAGGACAGCTCGCGCACGTCCACGCCGTCCAGGGTGACCCGGCCGCCGGTGACGTCGTACAGCCGCGGCACCAGGTAGCTGAGGGTGGTCTTGCCCGAGCCGGTCTCGCCGACGACGGCCAGTGAGGTCCCGGCCGGGACCTTGAGTTCGACGCCGGTCAGCGTCGGGCGCTCCTGCTCGGGGTCGTAGCGGAAGTCGACGGCCTCGAAGCGGACCTCGCCGCGGATGTCGGTCAGGTCGACCGGGCGCGGCGGTTCGGCGATCTCCACGGGCAGGTCGAGGTACTCGAAGATGCGCTGGAAGAGCGCGAGCGAGGTCTGCACGTCCACGCCGGTGGAGAGCAGGCTGACGGTCGGGCGGAACAGTCCCTGCTGGAGGGTGACGAAGGCGACCAGCGTGCCGACCGAGACGATCGGCGCGCCCGCGGCCGACGTCAGCCCGGCCGCCCAGTAGATCAGCGCGGGCATCGCTGCCATCACGATCATGATGGTGTTCATCCGCCAGCGCCCGGCCATGCTGGCCCGCACCTCCAGGTCGGCGAGCTGGTCCGACTGCTCGGTGAACTCCCGGGCGAGCGAGTCGGAGCGGCCCATGGTGCGGCCGAGCAGGATGCCGCTGACCGACAGCGACTCCTGGACCGCCGAGCTCATCGCGGCCAGCTGCTTCTGCCGCTCGGTGGTGATCTTCTTGCGCTCCCGGCCGACCCGCCGGCTGATCCAGACGAACAGCGGCAGCAGGAGCAGCGAGACGACGGTCAGGCGCCAGTCGAGGGCGACCATGGCGACGATCGAGGCGATCACCGCGGTGAGGTTGGAGACCAGGCTGGTCGCGGTGGAGGTCACCGTGGACTGCATGCCGCCGATGTCGTTGGCGATCCGGGACTGCACCTCGCCGGTGCGGGTGCGGGTGAAGAAGGCCAGCGACTGCCGCTGGAGGTGGCCGTAGACCGCCGTGCGCAGGTCGTGCATGACCCGCTGGCCGACGGTGGTGGAGATCAGCGTCTGCAGCACGTTGAAGATGCTGTTCACCACGGCGGTCAGGATCATCCCGGTCGCGAGCAGGCTGAGCAGCCCGGTGCGGCCCTGCGGGATGGCGGTGTCCAGCACGGCCCTGAGCAGGAACGGCGAGACGACGGACACCACGGCGGAGGCGGCGACCAGCAGCCCGACGGTGGTGAGGCGGCCCCGGTACGGGCGGAACAGCGCGAGGATGCGCCGCCACTGGGCCGGCGGGCGGGGGGCGCCCTCGGCGCGCTCGGGCGGGGTCCAGTCGATGGCGGCGGGCCTCAAGAACGGGCCTCCCTGGATCGGGCGCGCGGGGGCGTGGCCGCGGCGGCGGGCATGGCGGTCGGTCGGTTCTCAGCATAGCGAGAGTAGCTCATAGTTAGGCAAGCTAATAGTGAGGGTTGCTCTATTCCCGCGTTGTCCTGCCGCTCCGACCGACTGCTCCGCCCGACCGACCGCGCCACCCGCCGACCGGCCGACCTCCGGGCGCCTCAGTTCGTCCGGTAGGTGCGTGCCGCCTTCGAGGAGAGGCCGCCGAGCTTGCCCGACGGCAGCACCCGGGCGATCGCCACGGCCAGCTTGTAGCGCTTGCCCGGCACGGACACCGAGCGACCGCGGGCGAGGTCACGCATCGCCTCGTCCACCACCCGCTCGGCCGAAAGCCAGGACCAGGACGGGATGTTGCCGGTGCCCATGCCCGCCCGCTGGTGGAACTCGGTCCGGGTGAAGCCCGGACACAGCGCCATCATCCGCACGCCCGTCCCGCCGAGGTCGCGCAGCACGCCCTGGGTGAAGCTCACCACCCACGCCTTGCTCGCCCCGTACGTGCCGCGCGGCAGGAAGGCCGCCACCGACGCGACGTTCACGACCGCGCCGCGGCCGCGCTCGCGCATCCCCGGGAGGGCGGCAGTGGTCAGCCGCAGGACGGCCTCGATGTGCACCTTCAGCATGTCCAGCTCGTCCTGGAGCGGGACGGTCCCGAAGGCGCCCTTGTTGCCGAAGCCGGCGTTGTTGATCAGGAGGTCCACCGGGCGCTCGGCGTCGGCGAGCCGGTCCTCGACGGCGGCGATGCCCTCGTCGGTGGCGAGGTCGGCGGTCAGCACCTCCGCCTCGGTGCCGTACCGGGCGTGCAGGTCGGCGCTCGCGCGCTCCAGGCGCTCGGTGTCCCGGGCCACCAGGACGAGCCGGTAGCCGCTGCGGGCGAGCCGACGCGCGAAGGCGGCTCCGATGCCGGCGGTCGCGCCGGTGATCAAGGCTGTGGTCATGCCCCCGACCGTACCGACTCCCCGCAGCCACGCCCACACCCAGGGCGACTCCCGTGCTCGGCGGCGTGCGGATGCAGGCGATCGACCGTCTCGAAGAGTCGAATGCGGGCATCTCCCGATCGGGCGAGGCGAATCCGGACGAGGAGACGCCGCTGATGCCTGCTCAGTTCGGGACCGAAGCCGCACCGGCGCCACGCGGCGCGACACTCACCGCGGCCGAGACGCTCGCGAGCCTGATGGCGGAGGACGAGGCCGTCGCGGCCGCTCGGGCGCACCGCCGGGGTGGCGGTCGCGGCCTCGACGGTCGCGCTCTCCCGGGCACTGGGCAGCACCCGATCCGGCGGGCGCGTGAACGGGTTCGGAGCCGCGACGGCGGTGGGCGGTTGAGCCCTCCGTCGACCACCTGCGCGGCCCGCCCGGAGCGCAGCCTAGGCCGCCACCGCCTTGGCGCGGTCGGCGGCGATGCGCACCGCGAGTCCGGCGAGGACGGTGCCCATCACGTAGCGCTGGACGCGCAGCCAGGCCGGGCGGCGGTTGAGGAAGCCCGCGATGCTCCCCGCACTCATCGCGATCAGGCCGTTCATGCCGACCGCGATGACGATCTGGGTCAGGCCCAGCACCAGGCTCTGCGCCGCGATGTGGCCGCGCTCGGGCACCACGAACTGGGGCAGCAGCGAGATGTACATGACGGCGATCTTGGGGTTGAGCAGACAGGTCAGGAAGCCCATCGTGAACAGGCGGCGGGGCGGGTCCGGGGGCAGCTGCTGCGGGGCGAAGACGGCCGTGCCGCCCGGCTTGACCGCCTTCCAGGCCAGCCAGAGCAGGTAGCCGGCGCCCGCCAGCTTGATCGCGGTGTAGAGGGCGGGGACCACCGAGAAGACCGCGGCCACCCCGGCCGTCACCGCGACCAGGTAGACCAGGAGCCCGGCGGCTACGCCCGCCAGCGACACCAGTCCGGCGCGGCGGCCCTGGGATATCGAGCGCGAGACCAGGTAGATCATGTTCGGCCCCGGCGACAGCACCATGCCCAGCGCCACGGCCGCGGTGCCGAGCACCGCGTGGCCGTCCACCGCCCGCAGGGCGTCCGCGACGTTCGTCAGCTCGTCCATGCGTCGAGGCTAGGGGCGGAGCGATCTCGATGCAATGATGACTTTGTGCTCGGTGCAATGCGGCCCCGGGGTGACACGTGGACGAGGGATTGGTTCGAGATGGAGGACTACCGGCTGATCGCGGACGAGGTCGCCGCCGACATCACCGGCGGACGGCTGCGGCCCGGCCAGCGGCTGCCCACCCAGCGCGCCTTCGCCCGCAGCCGGGGCATCGCCGCCTCGACGGCGGGCCGGGTCTACCGCGAACTGGTCCGGCGCGGGCTGACCGTCGGCGAGGTCGGGCGGGGCACCTTCGTCCGGGCCGGGCGGTCCGCGGAGGACGAGCGGGTCGCGCTCGCCGAGCCGGCCACCGCGCCCATCGACCTGGAGCTCAACTACCCGAGCGCGCCCGGGCAGGCCGAACTGCTGGCCGGCGGGCTGGCACCGCTGCTGCGGGCGGACGCGCTGGGCGAGGCACTGCGGCCGGTCGGCGCGGCCGGCACGGACGCGGCGCGACAGGCCTTCGCCGGGCTGCTGGCGACGGGCGGGGCCGGCTGGGAGGTCGACGCGCGGGGGCTGCTGTTCGCGGGCAACGGGCGGCAGGCCGTCGCGGGGGCGCTCGCCGCGCTGGTGCCGCCCGGACGGCGGCTGGGGGTCGAGGCGCTGACCTACCCGGTGGTGAAGGCGGCCGCGGGGCGGCTGGGCATCCGGCTGGTGCCGCTCGCGGTGGACGAGCACGGGCTGCGGCCGGACGCCGTCGCCGCGGCCCACCGGGCGGCGCCGCTTAGCGCGGTCTACGTCCAGCCCCGACTGCAGAACCCGCTCGGCGTCAGCCTGCCGCCCGAGCGGGCCGTCGCGCTGGCGGCGGAGCTGCGGCGGCTGGACCTGCCGGTGGTCGAGGATGCCATCTGGTCCTTCCTGCGCCCCGAACTGGCACCGCTCGCCGCGCTCGTACCGGAACGGACGGTGCTGGTCGACAGCCTCTCCAAGCGGCTCGCGCCGGGACTGACCACCGGGTTCGCGGTCGTCCCGCACGGGCTGCGCGAACGGGTCGCGGGTGCGCTACGGACCGGCGGGTGGACGCCGAGCGGCTTCGCGCTGGAGGCTGCGGTGCGCTGGATCGGTGACGGGACACTGGCGGCGGTGTCGGCGGCGAAGCGGACGGACGCGGCGGCGCGGCAGGCGCTGGCCCGGGAGGCGCTCGCGGGGCAACGGGTGCGGGCGGACCCGTGCTCGTACTACCTGTGGTGGGAACTGCCGGGCACCTGGCGGGCGGAGACCTTCGTCGCCGCGGCGGCGCGGGCAGGGATCTCGGTGACGCCCGCGTCGGCCTTCGCGGTGGGCCCGCGGAGCACGCCGTCCGCGGTGCGGGTGGGGCTGGCCTCACCGCCGTTGCCGGTCCTGGCATGGGCCCTGCGGGTGCTGGCGGGGATCGCCAACAGCTGAACAACCGACGACTGACAGATGACAGATGACAGATGACAGATGACAGATTTCATGTTTCAAATTCTGAAATCTGTCATCTGTTCGCTGTCACCTGTTCGCCACCAACCGGTCAGCCGTCAACCGGTCAGCCGTCAGCCCCCGACCGGCTCCCCCGCGCCGCCGTGTCCGCGGCGCCCCCGGCCCCGACGGCGCCCAGGCGGGAGGCGGCGGTGGCCGCGAGCTGCGGGGCGAGCTTGGCCACGTCACGGGAGCCGACCACCGCGATCAGGCTCGGCAGCAGCCAGCGGACCGGCTGCATCCCGCGCAGCCAGGCCTGGGCGTACACGTGGGCGGACCGTCGGGCGAGCCCGGCGACGATCCGGTCCACCGCGGGCTCCAGCGGGTAGGTCTTGTTGGCCGGCCACGGCAGCCGGCCGCGCATCTGCTTCAGCACGGCGTCCTCGTCGGCGCCGCGCACCATGTCGGTGTCGGTCCAACTCAGGTACCCCACACCGACCTTGACCCCCTGATGGGCCACCTCGGCACGGATCGAGTGGGCGAAGGCCTCCACCCCGGCCTTGCTGGCGCAGTAAGCGCTCATCAGTGGTGCGGGCGTCAGCGCGGCGAGCGAGGCGATCTGCAGCAGGTAGCCGCGGCTCTCGACGAGCGCCGGCAGGAACGCCCGCGCGGTGGCGACGCTGCCGAGCAGGTTGACCTCGATCACCCGACTGAACGCCCGGTGGTCGCTGTCGGCCAGCGGTCCGCCGATCGCGATCCCGGCGTTGGCGACCACGGTGTCGATCCGACCGTAGTGCTCCTTGATCCGGCCGGCGGTGTCGTTGAGCGCTTCCAGGTCGGTGACGTCCACCTCCCAGGCGGTGGCGGCCGCGCCGCACTGTGCCGCGACGGCCTTCAGCTCCTCCGGCTCCAGGCCGAGCAGCGCGACCTTGGCGCCGCGCCGGGCCAGCTTGCGGGCCACCGAGGCGCCGACCCCCCGGGCGGCCCCGGTGACGACGACGACCTGTGCGGACAACGGCGGGACGGCGTTCATGTGACGGTGATCCTCTCGGCGACGGCGGCGGGAGCGGGGAGACTGACAGGCGCCGACCCGGCAGCGGGAGCGACGACGGCATCGACGACGGCATCCGTGACGGCATCCGTGACGGGCTCAGCCGCCGGCCCGCCCGCGGAGGCGGCAGCGGTCAGGTACGCGGCGGCCATCCGGTGGATCTCGGCGGCGACCTCCACCGGCCGCTCCAACGGCGCCATGTGTCCGACCCCCGGCAGCAGCAACAGACCCTGGGAGTCGGCGAGTTCGGCGACGATCCGGTGCGCGTGCACCGGCGGGGTCAGCCGGTCCGCGGTGCCCACCACCACGGCGGTGGGGGCGCCGATCCGGCCGAGCCCGGCCCGTATGTCCAGCCGGTCGAGCACCCCGGCCCAGTGGAAACGGACCCCGGCGGGGCAGGCGTGCACGATCCGGGCCGTCGCCTCGACCTGTCCGGCGGGTGAATCCGGCCCCATCGTCGCGTACTTGAGCGCCGCCCGGCTGACCGCCGAGACCGGGCCGAGCGGCAGCCGGGAGCGCAGCAGCTGCCGGTGCAGGAAGCGCCGCAGGCCCGGGGCGCGGACGGTGTCCGGCAGGACGGCGAGTTCGGCGACCAGCTCACTCGGGCCGGTGGAGATCAGGACGTTGGCGGCGGTGCGCTCGGCGACCTCGGACCGGCCGCCGGCGGCCATGATGGTCATCCCGCCCATGCTGTGCCCGGCCAGCACCGCCCGCTCCCCCGCCGGAACGGTCCGGGTGAGCACGGCGGCCAGGTCCTCGGCGAGCGCCCTGGTGGAGTAGCGGGCCCGACCGGGCGGGATCTCGCTGCGCCCGTGGCCGCGCTGGTCGTAGGCCACCACCCGGTAGCGGTCGACGAGTCGGCGGATCACCGGGGCCCAGAACGCGGTCGAGCAGGTCCAGCCGTGGGAGAGCACCACGGTGGGCGCTCCGGGTCGGCCGTGCACCTCGACGTGCAGCCGGATGCCGTCCGCCGAGCGGATGCTCAACTCCTCGACGGGCGTGGGCGGTAGGTACTCGGCGGGGAGCCGGACGGAACTCATGCGCGGGCCTCCTGGACGGTTCGGGCGGTGGTCGGGGCGGTGCGCATGATCAGCTCGTACTCGCCGAGGTCGACCTTGCGGGTGGCGCGCCGGAAGGAGGTCGTGGAGCCGGGCCAGAGCACGGTGTTCTTGCCGCTCGGGTCCAGGTACCAGCTGCGGCAGCCGCCGGTGGTCCAGACGGTGCGGTCCATCCGGTGCTGCAGTTCCAGGTTCCACTGCCGCTGGGCGCGGACGGTGGGCTGCATGGCGGCGGCGCCGATCGAGTGGAGCGTCGTCAACGCGTCGACCATGTAGTTCAGTTGGGACTCGATCATGAGGATCATCGAGCTGTTGCCGAGGCCGGTGTTGGGGCCGATCACGAAGAACAGGTTGGGGAAGCCGTGCACGGTCGAGCCCCGCAGCGCCTCCATGCCGTCCTTCCACTCCTCCGCCAGGCTCGTCCCGTTCGCACCGAACACCCGGGCGCCGATGGGCATGTCGGTGACGTGGAAGCCGGTGCCGAACACGATGGCGTCCACCTCGTGCTCGCTGCCGTCGGCGGCGACCAGGGTGGAGCCGCGCAGCTCGCGCAGGCCGGAGGAGACGACCTCGGTGTTGGCGGCGGCGAGCGCCGGGTAGTAGGTGTTGCTGAGCAGGATGCGCTTGCAGCCGATCCGGTAGTCCGGGGTGAGCCTGGCGCGCAGCGCCGGGTCGGAGACGCCCTGGGCGATGTGGCGTTCGGCCAGTTGCTGGACGAGGCGCAGCAGCCCGGGGCGGCGCACGAAGGCGTCCACCTGGAGCTCGCGGAGCGCGAACAGGGTGCCCCGGCGGATCTTGGCGGTGACCGGCAGCCGGCCGTGCAGCCACTTCTCCAGCTGGGTGATCTCCCGGTCGCGGCGCGGCAGGACCCAGGCCGGGGTGCGCTGGAAGACCGTCAGCTTCCCGGCCCTCGGCTGGATCGACGGGATGATCTGGGCGGCCGAGGCCCCGGTGCCGACCATCGCGACGCGCTTGCCGGTCAGGTCGTAGTCGTGGTCCCAGCGGGAGGAGTGGAACACCTTGCCGGGGAAGGTGTTCAGGCCGGGCAGGGCGGGGATCTGCGGGTCGGCGAGCGGCCCGGCGGCGGAGACGAGGGCGTCGGCGGTCCACCGGCCGGCCGAGGTGGTGATCCGCCAGCGGGTCTGCTCGCTGTCCCAACGCGCTTCCAGGACCTCGGTGTTGAAACGCAGGTGCGGGCGGAGGCCGAATACGGTGGCGACCTTCTCCAGGTAGGCGCGGATGTCCGGCTGGCCGGAGAAGCTGCGCGGCCAGTCGGGGTTGGGCGCGAAGGAGAAGGAGTAGAGGTGCGAGGGCACGTCGCAGGCGCAGCCGGGGTAGCTGTTGTCGCGCCAGGTGCCGCCGACGGAGTCCGCGCGCTCCAGGACGACGAAGTCGGTGATCCCGGCGCGGCGCAGCCGGACGGCCGCTCCGAGGCCGCCGAAGCCGGAGCCGATCACCGCCACCCGCACGTGCGGGACGGCCTCCGCCGCGGCGCCGTCACCGGTCGCAGCACTGGGGCCGGTCGCGGCGCCGGTGTCGGTCGCCGCGGACGCGCCGGAGCGGGGGCGCTTGCTGCTGGATGCCATGCGGCCTCCTCCTGAAAGGGTGGGGCGGTGGTCGTCACGCTCTTCCGGCGGTCCCGGCCCCGGAGCCTCCTGGACCGTCCTCGGAACCCTGCCAATCGCGCCAGTAATCACTGGCGCGATTGGCAGGGTAGTCCTTGCTGACACCGGATGGAAGAAGCGCGACAGCCCGGATTAACCGGAAGTTCCCCGAGCTCCCGGAGGCTCCCCCGTCGAGGTGACGGACCTATGCTGATCGCCGTGGACAAGGTCAGAGCTGCTGCGGGCGACAGAAAACGCGAGTACCGGGTGGAGGAACTGGCCGAGGCGGCCGGAATCACCACCCGCACCCTGCGCTTCTACCGCGAGCGCAAACTGCTCCAGCCGCCCCGCAAGGAGGGCCGGATCGCCTGGTACGGCGAGGAGCACCTGGCCCGGCTGCGGATGATCGGCGAACTGCTCGAACGCGGCCACACCCTGGGCGGGATCGCCGAACTGATCGGCGCCGGCGAGAGCGGCCGGGACGTCGCCGGGCTGATCGGGCTGGAGGCCGCGATCGTCGCCCCGTGGTCGGACGAGACGCCGGTGCGGCTGGACTGGGAGGAGCTGAAGACCGCCTTCGGGGACCAGCTCACCGAGGAGAACACCGCCGAGGCGATCGCCCAGGGCTACATCTCGATCGAGGACGACGGCATCACCCACATCAGCCGGCGGCTGATGGACGCCACCACCGAGCTGGTCGCCGAGGGGGTGCCGCTCGCGGCCGTACTGGACGCCAGCCGGCGCACCCGGGAGTACGTCGACGCCATCGCCGAGATCTTCATCGAAGTGGTCAGCGAGCACCTGCTCAGCGCGCTCTCCGGCGACACCCCGCTGCCGCCCGGCGAGGCGGCCCGGCTCACCGAGCGCATCCTGCGGGTCCGGCCGCTCGCCCGTACGGTCGCCGACGCCCAGTTCACCCTCGCGATGGACCGCCGGGTGCGGGCCGAGTACGCCGAACTGCTGCGCCAGCGACGGGAGTACGGCTCCGAGGCGTAGCGGGGCCGCCGGGCGGGCAGAGTTCCGGCGCCCCGTCCGGCCGTCGGCGGCCCTGCTCCGGCTCACGGCAGGCGACCGCCCGTGGAGGTGTCCGTCCGTTGGAGGAGTCGCCGATGCCCCGAACCCTCAGCCGCCGTGCCGCGCTCGGCCTCGCCGCCGGGCTCGCCCCGGGCCTGGCTCTCGCCGCCTGCGGGGCCGGCTCCCCGGCGCCGGGCGGCGGGCCGTCCGGCTCCGGCGGCACCCGGGCGGTCCGGCACGCGCGTGGGGAGAGCACCGTACCGGCCCGGGCGAGCCGGGTGGTGGTGCTGGACACCGACGCCCTGGACTCGGCGGTCACCCTGGGGCTGAGCCCCGTCGGCGCCACCACGGTCAGCGAGGGCGCGCCGTTCCCCGGGTACCTGCCCGCCGAGCGGCTGGCCGGGACGAAGGCGGTCGGCACGATCGGCCAGCCCGATCTGGAGGCGATCGCGGCGCTACGGCCGGACCTCGTCCTGAGCAACCAGGTCCGCGACGACAAGCGCTACGACCAGCTGTCCGAGATCGCACCGACGGTGCTGTCCAGGACCACCGGGCCGACCTGGAAGGAGAACGTCCGGCTGCACGCGGAGGCGATGGGCCGCCAGAGCGAGGCCGCGGCGGCGGACGCGGCGTACCGGTCGAAGCTTCGGGACGTGGTCACCGCGCTGGGCGGACCGGCCGGGGCGGCGGCCACCCGGGTCGAGATGGCCCGCTTCCTGGCCGGCGCGCCCACCCGGCTCTACCTCGACGACACCTTCGTCGGCTCGCTGTTCAAGGACGTCGGCCTCGGCCGCCCGGCCAACCAGGACAAGTCCGGGTTCTCGCTGGAGATCAGCCCGGAGCAGGTGGACCAGGCGGCGGCCGACGTCATCTTCTACTCGGTGTACGGGGACGAGGCGAAGTCCGACCGCGGCAGGATCACCGAGTGCGCGCTGTGGAAGAACCTGGACGCCGTCCGCAACGGCCGGGTGTTCCAGGTGGACGACGACCTGTGGATGCTCGGCATCGGCTACACGGGTGCCGGGCTGATCCTGGACCGGATCCGCGAGGATCTGGCATGACGGCGGTCGCCATCCGCCCTCCGCCCCCCCTACTGGGCGTCGTCCACCGCCCCCGGCGCCAGCGCCGGCGACGGGAAGACGTGCCGGGCCTCGCCGCCCGACCACCACACCCCGATCGCGAACACCGCCGCCGCCTCCAGCAGCCCGGCCCGATCGAGGCCGCCGCAGTGCACCGGGTCGCAGCCCATCGAGCCCACCAGGTCAGCGGCCAGATCGGCGGCAGCCCGGTCGTCCGCGCAGTACGGCACCCCGAGCGGCGCACCTTCGAAGCTCGGCCGTGGCAGCGACCAGATGCTCTCGTGGCAGATGCCGAACACCTTCACCACCCGCGCCGCCGGAGCCGCCGCGGCCAGCTGCCGGGCGACGGAGCCCACCGCTCCCCCCGTGGTCAGGGCCGGCCCGTCCGCGCCCGGAGCCATCGGCACGGTGCAGTCCAGCAGCACCCGCCCGGCCAGTTCACCGGCCAGTGACCCGACCACCGGCACCGCCGCCCCGGTGGGCAGCGCGACCAGCACCGCCTCCCCGAAGCGCGCGGCCTCCGCCGCCTCGCCGCCACCCGCGGCCCCGATCTCCGCGGCGAGCTTCCGGGCCGCCGCCAGGTCACGCCCGCCCACCCGCACCTCGTGCCCGCACCGCACCCATGCCCCGCCGAGTGCGGCCGCCATGGAGCCGGTACCGAGAATGCCGATCCGCATGGTCCATCCACTCCTCATCACGTCCGATGTCGTGCTCCGGACGCTAGACGGGCCGATGCACACCCCCCGGTAGGCAACGGATCGGGCAGGATGGACGCATGCGGACCGAGGACGTCATCGAGGACCGGGCGGACGACGACCTGGGCGGCGGGCTGTTCGCCGCGGACTGTCGCGCGCGGCTGGCCTTCGAGGTGATCGCCAACCGCTGGGACAGCGTGGTGGTGTACGTCCTCGGCGAGCGCGGGCCGATGCGCCCCCGGGCCATGCTGGACCGGATCGGCGGGCTCAGCCCGAAGGTGCTCAACGAGACGCTGCGCCGGCTGGAGTACAACGGCCTGGTGGAGCGCCGCCGTTACGCCGAGGCCCCGCCGCGCGTCGACTACACCCTGACGGAGGCGGGCACCGCCCTGCTCGGCCCGATCCGTGCCCTCGGCGCCTGGGCGGCCGTGCACGGCGACGCCGTCCTGGCGGCGCAGGAGCGCCGCGGCGAGGAAACGGATTGACGGATCGTCAGTGCTGCGTGCCGCCCTGGCCGTGACCCGCCCCGGTCTGACCCGACCCGGCCTGACCTGGCCGAGGACGGCGGGGGCGACGGCGGTCCGCACACCGTCACCCCCGCCGCCGGGCCCGGCCGTTCGGCACCCACAGTCCGGCCCGGCCCCGCTCGGGCGCGCCCCGGGCGGGCCTGCCCGGCTCAGGGCCGCCCCGGTTCAGGACCGGGTCAGTTGACGTTGACCGCGGTCCAGGTCGCCGCGACCGCGTTGTACTCGGCACTGTCCGCGCCGTAGAGGTCCGACGCCGCGCTGAGGGTGGCCGCACGGGCGCCCGCGTAGTCGGTCGTCGAGGTGAAGTACGCCGTCAGCGCGCGGTACCAGATCTGCGCGGCCTTGTCCCGGCCGATGCCGGCGAGCGAGGAGCCGTCGGCCGTCGGGCTGTTGTAGCTGAACCCGTTGATCGTCTTCGCGCCGCTGCCCTCGGACAGCAGGTAGAAGAAGTGGTTCGCCACGCCGGACGAGTAGTGCACGTCCAGGTTGCCGACGTTCGCGTCCCAGTAGTCCGCCGAGGAGCCGTCCTTGCTCGGCTGGTCCATGTAGCGCAGCGGGCTGCCGTCGCCGCGCAGGTTGATCAGCTCGCCGATCCAGTAGTTCGGCGGGTTGGAGGGCAGGTTGGCGTACCACTCGACCATCGTGCCCATGATGTCCGAGGTGGCCTCGTTGAGACCGCCGGACTCGCCCGAGTAGTTCAGGTTGGCGGTCGCCGCGGTGACGCCGTGGGACATCTCGTGGCCGGCCACGTCGATCTCGGTGAGCGGCGCGCTGTTGTTGCTGCCGTCGCCGTACGACATGCAGAAGCAGTCGTCGCTCCAGAACGCGTTGACGTAGTTGGAGCCGTAGTGCACCCGGCTGAGGGCACCGACGCCGTCGTTGCGGATGCCGTTGCGACCGAAGGTGTTCTTGTAGAAGTCCCAGGTGGTGGCGGCCCCGAACTGGGCGTCCACGGCCGCGGATTCGCGGTTGTTGCTGGTGCCGTCACCGAAGCTGTTGCTGGGGTTGGCGAACAGCGAACCGCTGCCGGACTCACCGTTGTTCATGTCGGTGGTGGACTGGCCGCCGCGACTGGTGTCCTTGAGCTCGAACTGCGAGCCGTTGCCGTTGGTGTTCAGCGGGACCTGGCCGACGAAGATGCCGTTGCCGGTGCCGGCGGCGGTCTCGATCTTCTCGTGGGTCGAGAGGACCTGGCCGTTGGAGGCGTCGGTGACGAGGATCTGCGCACTCGGGGTGCCGTCGGCGCGGGTGCCCTCGACGGTGGTCCGGTAGGCCAGCCGCGGCTTGCCGTCGGTGGCCCAGACGACCAGCTGGGCCTGGCCGGTCTGGTGGACGTCGACCAGCGGGGACTCGTCGGAGTCGATGGTCTGACCGACCGTGGCCTTGACCGCGCCGGAGGCCTGGTCGGCGGCCTTGTCCGCCGGGATCTTCGGGGTCAGGCTCGGCAGCGCGATCTGGGCGGAGACCGCCTTGTCGACCGACTTCACCGCGCCGTCGGCCTTCTGGTGGACGACCAGGTCGCCGCCGATGACCGGCAGGCCGGCGTAGGTGCGCTCGAAGCGCAGGTGCCGGGTGCCGTCCTTGTCGACGACGGCGTCCTTGGCCACCAGCTTCTCCTGGCCGCCGAGGCCGAGGGCCTTGGCCAGCGGGACGGACTGGCCGTTGGCCACCGCGAGCACGGCCTCGTGCTGCTGGGCGGCCTGCGCCTGCAGCGAGGGGGCCGCGGGGGCGGCCTGGGCGGTGGTGGCGACCTGGATCACACCGGTCAGCATGGCCGTGGCCGAGAGCACGGCGACAGCAGCGAGCTTTCGCTTCACGTACGAGTCCTTCCGGGAAACCGCGTGTGGGCGCGGTCGCACCGCGTCCCGGGGGCCGGGGTCGGCACCTGTGGGGCGGAACGGGCGCTGACGTGCTGGAACCCCGTGCGGTCGAGCGGCTCGCCACCGAGGGGTGGGGGTGGGGGCTACCGCTGGGGGATGACAAGAAGCATGACAATCCAGCAGGTGAATTGACAGGTCTGCCTCAGTATTTGGCCAGGTTCCGCCAGTAGGTAAAGGGCTTCAAGCGGCGGCCGAATCAGGGCAATTCACCCCGCCTTGCAGGGGGTTCCCGCTCGAACCAGGGCCGACCGCCTGCACTGACGACGGATCGGGCGCACGGCGCCGACCCGACGATCGGAATCGATCACGGGCCGACCGACTTTTACATCTCTGTAGAACTTTCCATACACACCCTTGACACCCGGGTGGCGAGGTCCCGCCACCGGCCACCCTTGTCCGGCGGGCGGCTGTCTGATAGCGCCACCTGCCGGGTGAACAGCCGCTTACGCGCCGTGTTCCCTTGCGGCGTGCAGCAGTTGGCGCAGCGACGGGTTCACCATCGGACGACCGGCCACGGTCACCGTCGGAACGGTCTCGTTGCCGTCGGCGACCGAGCGGACGAAGGCGGCGGCGTCCGGGTCCTTCCAGATGTTCACCCGGGTGAAGCTCCGGCCGTAGCGGAGCCGGGTGAAGAGCAGGCCGAAGCGCAGCCTCATGCAGTAGCTGCACAAGGGACGCCAGTAGAGCACCACCCCGCCGTGCCGGGTCATTGCTGGAACCGCCATTCCTGGGCCGGGTTTCCGGGCGTGCACGTGACCATGGTGATGTCGTTGCCCGGCCCGTTGTCGGTCATGCAGGACTGGTTCTGGTAGTCGGCCAGCGTGTAGGAGCCCGCGGTGCTGCCGTTGCGGACCGTCCACCTGGTGAGGAAGCTGAAGCCGTTGCTCAGGACGACCTTGCCGTCCATGGTCTGCACGAGCTGCGGGCCGCCGTTGTTGCAGGCGTTGAACACGATCCAGCTGCCGGGGTCGGTCGAGCGCACCCAGCCGTACTGATCGGCGCCGCCGAGGACGATCGGGTTGTCGCCGTTCAGGTTGTCGTTGCGCATCCCGATCGGGCGGTTGTCCTTGACGCTGACGACGGTGCTCCAGTTGCCGCCGCCGCAGGAGGCCGGCCGGGCCGGGGTCTGCGTGTTGGCACCGGAGGAGGGACCGCTGGAAGTGCCGCCCTGGGAGGTGGAGTTGCCGGGTCTGGCCGGCGGCTGGTTCGCCGCGCCGCCCCCGCCCGCGGGCTGGTTGGCCTGTCCACCCGAGGAGCCCCCCGAGGAGCCCCCCGACGAGCCGACGTTCGAGCCTCCCGAGGAGGCGCCGTTCGAGCCCCCGCCTCCACGGCCCTGGGCCCCGCCGTTCCCGCCGTTCCCGCCCTGGGCCGGTGCCGGTACGGGCAGTTGGCCGCCGGACGGCTGATCGGCGGCCGGGGTGCCCGACGGGGTGTCCGTCGGCTGCGCGCTCGCCGACGCCGCGGTGGTGGCGGCCGAGGTGGTGGCGCTCGCGGTCGCCGGGACGGTCACCACCACGGTCGGCTGGGCGGCGGGCGGCGCCGCTCCGGAGTCGCCGGGGCTGCGGTCGATCAGCAGCGCGGTCGCCGTGCCCATCGAGATGACGACCGGGACGACGATCGGCAGCAGCAGGGTGCGGCGCGAGCGGCGTCCGCCCGGCTCGGTGTCCGCCTGCGGGTCCATCTTCACGACCTGGTCGGGCGCGCCCGGAGCCCCCGCGACCACGGCCGCCGCTCCCGCCCCCGGCCGCAGGTCGATCGTCCCGCTGTCCGCCGCCCGCCTCGGCGCCCCCGGCAGGCCGATCGCCACGCGGGCCGCCGCCGCCATCCCGGCGGCGCTCTCGAAGCGGTCCTCGGGCCGCTTGGCCAGCGCGGTGGCGACCAGCGCCCGCACCGCCGCCGGGAAGGTCTGCGGCAGTTCCGGCACCGGCTGGTTGACGTGCTTGAGCGCGACCTGCAGCGGCCCCTCGCCCAGGTACGGGACCTGCCCGGCCAGCAGCTCGTAGCAGACCACGCCAATCGAGTAGAGGTCGGAGGCCGGGCCGGTGCTCTCCCCCGAAGCCTGCTCGGGGGACATGTAGGCCGCGGTGCCGATGATCGCGTACGGCGCGGTGAGCTTGGTGCTGGCGACGGCCCGGGCGATGCCGAAGTCGGTGATGACCACCCCGCCGTCCTCGCGCACCATCAGGTTGGAGGGCTTGATGTCGCGGTGCACGATCCCCCTGCGGTGGGCGGCGTGCAGGGCGTCCAGGGCGTCGGCGAGCAGGCCGAGGGCGCGCTCGGCGCTCATCGGGCCGTCCTCCTTGAGCACCCGGTCCAGCGGGCGGCCCTCGATCAGGTCCATCACGATGTACGCGCAACGCTCGTCGCCGTCGCCGTCCCCGCCACCGTCGCTTCCGCCGCTCTCGCCGTAGTCGTGCACGTCCACGATGCCGGGGTGGTCGATCGCGGCGACCAGCTGGGCCTCGCGGCGGAAGCGCTGGACGGAGGTGTCGTCCTCGAACAGGTCCGCACGCAGGATCTTGACGGCGACCGGTCGCGCCAGCACCTCGTCATCGGCCCGCCAGACCGCGCCCATCCCCCCGCCGCCGATCTTCTCGACCAGCGTGTACCGCCCACCGAGTACAGTGCCCGCGCTACTCATCCCGCCCGCCCCCAGGTGTCGTGACCCTCCCCGCCGGGTCGTCGGCACACAGTGTGCCAGAGCGTGCCGCAGGTCCAGCAGGTGCCGTGCGAAAGGTCGTTGGGGCTCAATGTCCGGCGTTCCGGGCGATTCGGGTGGGGGCGGACACCTCTCGGACGGCCGCGGCGACCACGTGCGGCCGGTCGGCGTGGATGTAGTGTCCGGCGCCCGGCACCACGGTGTGGACGGCCCCGGCGACACCGGCCGCTATCCGCGCCTGCGCGGCGGTGAACCGGGCGCGCAGGGCGCGGGGCAGTCCCTCTGTCGCGCTCAGCACGGAGACCGGCACCTCGGGCAGCGGCGCGGCGGCGCGCCGCCGCCGCAGCGCCGGGACGGCGAGAGCACTCAGCCGGTGCTCGGCGAGCACCGCCCGCCGCTGGTACGGGCGGGCGACGGCCGCCGCCTCGGCCCCGGCGAGGGCGTCGCCGGGGACGGGTGCGGCGGGTGCCAGCGCCGTCCGGAGCAGCGAGAGCCGCAGCAGCACGGCCTCGGCGAGGGCGATGGCGCGTGGGCGGAACTCCTCGTGCGCCGGGTCCACCAGCACCAGGCCGGCCACCAGCTCCGGCCGTTGCCGGGCGAGGAGTTGGGCCAGCTGACCGCCCCAGCTGTGCCCGACCAGTACGGCCGGTCCGGCGTCCAGGTGCCGGACCAGCACGGCGAGGTCCTCGACCTGCGTGTCCAGCGTCGGGCGAGGGGCACGGGCCGGTGCGCTGGCACCGAGCCCCGCCCGGTCGTACGCCACGATCCGGCCCAGCCCGGCGAGTTCGGGCAGCAGCGGAGCCCAGCTGAGCGAGGAATCGCCGCAGCCCGCGACCAGGACGATCGGCGGACCGTCGCCCGAACCGGACTCCACCCAGCGCAACGCCCGCCCGTCGCGGTGGAGTTCACCCGGCCGCACGCCACCGGGAGTGTGCTCGGCCAGCGCCTCGGCAATGAGCTCCCGAACGCCGCCGAGTGCGCGGCCGGTTCGGCTGTTCCCCTTGTTCCCCATGTCCCGCTTCCCCCGTGTCCGTGTCGACGGGCCCGCTGGGGCGGTGCGACCGGACACCCTGCCGTTCCGGCGCCCGGATGACCGGGCGACCGGAGTCGGCCTCCCGGCCGCGCCGGCGGGCCCGGCCCCACTCTACGGCCGGTGGATCGGGGACCAACAGGCCGGATTCCGGCCGGGATTACGCGGAAAGGGTCCGCTTCAGCAGGTCGAACAGCGCCGCCCAGTGCCGAGCGTCGCCGACCGCGTCGTAGCGGGTGGTGTCGGCCTGGGTGAAGCCGTGCCCGGCGCCCTCGTACACCTCGGCCTTGTGGCGCACACCGGCCGCGGTCAGAGCCTCGTCCAGCCGGGCGATCTGCTCCGGCGGCATCGAGTCGTCCTGGTCGGCGTGGCCGAAGTACACCTCGGCGGTGATCCGTTGGGCGTCCAGGTGCGGGCTGTCCGGGCGGTCGGTGGCGAGGTGGCCACCGTGGAAACAGGCGGCAGCGGCGACCCGGTCCGGATGGCTGACGGCGGTGCGCAGGACGAGGAAGGCGCCGAGGCAGTAACCGGTGACGCCGATCGGGCCGTCCTGGACCAGCGGGGAGCCGTCGAACCAGGCCAGGTAGGCGTCCGCGTCGCGGGCGGCCACCTCCGGCGCGGTGACGCCGATGAGCAGCGGGCCGAGCTGGGCGTAGATCTCGTCGCACTGCTCGACGTCGATCAGCTCGGGCAGTTCGACCAGCGGTGCACGCCCCTTGCGGTAGTAGGCGTTGGGGACGAGGACGGCGTACCCGGCCTCGGCGATCCGGTCGGCCATGGCCTTCAGGTGGGGCCGGAGGCCGAAGGCGTCCTGGTACAGCAGCACGCCGGGGTGGGGGCGGCCGTCGTCGGGGTGGGTGAGGTAGGCATCGGCGGTGCCGTCCGCCGTCGGGATGTCCACGATGGTTCCGCGCACGGTCATGGGTGAGAGCTCTCCTTAGGGTCCGCGGGCAGCCTAGCCGGTGGGCCCGAGGATCCGGGAACGCGTGTGCGGCCGCGGGGCGTTGGGCTGAACATGGGGTTGATCGTGGGTATCGGGTGCGTGGTCGCGGCGGCGATCGGACTGGTGCTGCTGGCGAGTTGGCAGCTCCGGTCGGAGTCCTCGCCGCGCCGCCGCGACGGCACGCCCGGCGTCGGAGTGGGCGGCGGCGGTGGACTGGACGAGCTGCACGCGCTGTTCAGCCCGGGCAAGCAGATCCAGGTGGAGCAGCGGCGGGAGCAGGCGACCCGCCGGGACGACACCCAGGCCGGCGCGCCACCGCACTTCGGGGTGGACCTGGAGCAGGGCGTGGCGGTGCTGCGCCGCGACGGGAGCGGTGGGAGCAGCGGAGGCGCACGGGCCTAGGAAAGGGACCGCTCGTCAGGACGGGACCGCCCGTCAGAACCGCCGCAGCCGCTCCTCGTCGCCGGTGCGCGGGCAGGTCAGGCATGCGGGGGCATCGGCCTTGACTGCGTAGTAGAGGCAGCAGCCGAGCCGGGTGCGGGTGTGGTGGCCGCGGCCGTCCGGGGTGCGCAGCCGGCGGAAGTCGGCGGCGCCGGGCAGCGGCAGGGTGCCGCCGGGCAGCAGGGCCCCGGCGGCGGTGACGGCGGCGTCCTCCTCGACGGTTGGGCGTTCCCCGGCTGCGCACTCCCCGACCTCGACCGACGTGCCCCGAGCGTCGAGCATCCGGCCGAGGTACCAGACGGCGGAGGCGAGGTCGTCGGTCACCATGCCCCAGAGCGCCCGGTCGCGGCGACGGGTCGGCCCCGCGAACGCGGCGAGCACCGGTTCGAGGTGGGCGACCACGGCGGCCCGCAGTTCGGCGCGCAGTTCGTCGTCTCCGGGGCGGGTGACGTGCCCGCGCGGGCGCAGCGCGAGGTCGCCGGTGGGGGCGTGCAGCCAGAGCTCGGCGGGGTCGAGAGCGGGGACCCTCCGGTTGAGGTGCCAGGGGCCGGCGATGAGCAGGCAGACGGACCAGACGTAGTGGTGGAGCAGCCGGGAGGCGGTGACGTGCGGGCGCGGCGCGCGGCCGTGCTCCGCGGCGATCCGGGCCTCCTCGCCTGCCAGGGCGGCGGCCAGCGCCCCTATGTCGGTGGCGAGTTGAACCCCGGAGTGCCAGCCGTCGGCGGCCGACGGATCGGGCTCGGCGGGGTCGAGCAGGCGCAGCCGGAGCACCGGGCAGAGCCCGCGCAGCCGCTCGTAGTCGCCAGCCAGGGCGACGAACCGCCTCCGGGGGAGGACAGACAGGGGTATTCCGGGGACCATCGGCGCTCCCGAGATCGACTCCGAGTGATCGATTAAGGTGAGGCTCACCTTACAATGCCTCAGGGGGTGCACCAACCACCCTTCCGGGCGAACGGGGCCACCCCGCCCGCCGACCGGACCGGGCCTTGACGAACTTAGGTAAACCTAACCTAAGATGTCGACTCGTGCTGAGAACCGATCCGCCGGCCACCACCGCCCCGGCCACGCCTCGTTCCTCGGCGGTACAGCGGCCCCTGCTGCTGGCCGCCGGCGTGGGCGTGCTCGTGCTGTGCGCCGCCCTGAGCCTTGCGCTGGGCTCCCGATCCATCCCGCTGTCCACCGTCGTCGACGCCCTCACCGGCGCCGCCCACGGCGGCGACGCCGACGTGGTGACGGGCCTTCGGGTACCGCGAACGCTCATCGGACTGGCCGTCGGGGCCGCGCTCGGCGTCGCCGGAGCGGTCGCCCAGGGCGTCACCCGCAACCCGCTGGCCTCGCCGATCACCCTCGGCATCAACGCCGGCGCGAGCCTCGCCGTGGTCGCCGCCATCTACACGCTGGACCTCTCCCGTCCGGCCGAGTACGTCTGGTTCGCCTTCGCCGGGGCGGCCGTCGCCGCGGTCGCCGCGTACGCGATGTCCCGGCGCGGCGGTGACCTCGACCCGGTCCGGCTCGCCCTCGGCGGCACCGTGCTCACCGTGGTGCTCACCTCGTGGACATCCGCGCTGATGCTGGCCAGTCACCGCACCCTGGACGAGGCCCGGTTCTGGCTGGCCGGCTCGATCGCCGGGCGGCACCTGGACACCCTCACTCCGGTGCTGCCGTTCCTGGTGCTCGGCCTGCTGGCCGCCTTCGCGATCTCGCCGGCGCTCAACGCGCTGGCCCTGGGCGACGAGACCGCCCAGTCGCTGGGCGTGCCGGTGGCCCGGATCCGGGTGGTCGGCGGACTGGCCGTGGTGCTGCTCGCGGGCGGCGCGGTCGCCGTCTCCGGACCGGTGGCGTTCATCGGACTGGCAGCGCCCCACCTGGTCCGTCCGCTACTCGGAAACGACCACCGCTGGCTGCTCCCCGGCTGTCTGATCACCGGGCCGCTGCTGCTGCTCGCCGCCGATGTGCTCGGCCGGCTCGTGGTGCAGCCCTCCGAGATCGAGGTCGGCATCGTGACCGCCTTCCTCGGTGCTCCGCTGCTCGCCGTGCTGGCCCGGAAGGTGGCCAAGTGACCGCGCCGACCACCCCGACCACCCGAACGAGGCGGGCCACACCGACCGCACCGACCGCACCGATGGGCGCGATCACCCGCCGCCGGGTCAGGACCGCCGCCTGGTCGCTGCTCGCCGTCGCACTGCTGGTGCTGCTGACCGGCGTCGCCCTCGGCACCGGCCAGGTCCGCATCTCCGCCTGGGACGCGCTGCGCGCGCTGTTCGGCCAGGGCGAGCCCGGCGACGCCCTGGTGGTGCAGCAGTTCCGGGCGCCGAGGGTGGTGTCCGCGCTGATCGCGGGCGCCGGACTGGCGATGGCCGGTTCGATGCTGCAGCGGCTCTTCCGCAACCCGCTGGCCGCCCCCGACACCATCGGCATCACCGGCGGCGCCTCCTTCGGCGCGGTGCTGATGCTCGCCACCGGCGCCTCGCAGCAGCTGATCCCGCTGGCCGCGGTCGGCGGCGGGCTGCTCGCCGCGCTGCTGCTCGGCGGCTTCGCCTGGCGCTCGAAGATGGCCGTCACCCGACTGGTGCTGGTCGGCCTGGCGGTCCAGCAGGGCCTGGCGGCCGCCGTGAACCTGATGATCGTACGGTTCCCGGCCGAGCTGGCCTCCTCCGCGATGCAGTGGACCACCGGCTCGCTGTACGGCCGCAACTGGACCGAGGTGTCGATCGGCGGCACCGCCATCGCGCTGACCGCCGCGGCCCTCCTGCTCTGCCAGCGGCGGGTCGCCGTCCTCGACCTCGGCGACGACTCGGCCGGCGGCCTCGGCCTCGACCCCGCCCGGGACCGGCTCTGGCTGCTGCTCCTCACCATCACGCTCGCCTCACTGGCCGCCGCCCTCACCGGGCCGGTCGCCTTCGTCGCGCTCGCCGTCCCCCACCTGGTCCGGCTGCTCGCCGGTCCGCCCACCCTCGGCACGCTCGGCCTCACCGCGCTCACCGGCGCCGTGCTGCTGCTCTCTGCCGACCTCCTCGTGCTCCACGTGATCCCCGTCCACGGCCTGCCGGTCGGTGCCGTCACCGCCACCCTCGGCGCGCCCTGGCTCCTGGTGCTGATGATCCGCCAGGGCCGGCTTCCCCAGAGGAGCAGCTGATGACCAGCGCCACCGACGTCAACCGGCTCGCCGCCCACGGCCTCGGGCTGCGGTACGGCGACCGCACCATCGTCGAAGGGCTCGACCTCGAACTGCCCGGCGGCGCCGTCACGGCGATCGTCGGACCGAACGCCTGCGGCAAGTCGACCCTGCTGCGCGGCCTCGTCCGGCTGCTCGACCCGGCCGCCGGCACCGTCACCCTGGACGGCGCCGACATCCACCGGATGCCCGCCCGGACGCTCGCCAAGCGGATGGGCCTGCTGCCGCAGCAGCCGGTCACGCCCGAGGCGGTCACCGTCGAGGCGCTGGTGCGGCTCGGACGCTACCCGCACCAGCGGATGCTCAGCCCGTGGTCCAAGGCCGACCAGGCGGCGGTCGAGGAGGCGCTGGCGCGCACCGGTACCGCCGAACTGCGCGACCGGCAGGTCGACCGGCTCTCCGGCGGGCAGCGCCAGCGGGTGTGGATCGCGCTCGCGCTCGCCCAGGAGACCGACCTGCTGCTGCTCGACGAACCGACCACCTTCCTCGACCTGCGGCACCAGCTCGACGTACTCGACCTGGTCGCCGACCTGCACGCCGAGGCGGGACGCACCGTCGTCATGGTGCTGCACGACCTCGGGCAGGCCGCCCGGTACGCCGACCACCTGGTGGTGCTCAAGGGCGGCCGGCTCGCCGCGGCCGGTCCGCCCGCCGAGGTGCTGACGGCCGAGTTGGTGGAGTCCGTGTTCGGCGTGCCGTGCCGGGTGGTGCCCGACCCGGAGACCGGGACGCCGCTGGTCGTGCCGCGGGCGCGCGTCCGGGCCGCCTCGGGCGTCCTTTCCTCCTCCTCTCCCGCCCCCGCTTCCACTTGCGCTTCCGCGTGAACTTCTTCCCCCCGTACCCCCGTTCGACCCGATCCAAGGAACCCCCGATGAACCGCCGCCTCCCCGTCGCCCTCCTCTCCGTCACGCTCTCCGCCACGCTCCTCGCCGCCTGCGGCAGCAACGGGGACACCACCGCGTCGGGCGGTGGCTCGGCGTCCTCAGCCGCCTCGGCCGGCACCGCTGCCGGGTTCCCGCGCAGTGTCAAGCACGCCGCCGGGACGGCCCAGATAAAGTCGCAGCCCAAGCGCGTCGTGGTGCTGGACAGCGGTGAGCTGGACGACGTCACGCTGCTCGGCATCACGCCGGTCGGCGCGGTGTCCCCGCACATGAAGACCGAGGGCGGGTTCCCGAACTACCTCAAGGACAAGATCAAGGACACCAAGGACGTCGGCCCGATGAACGAGCCGAACCTGGAGCTGATCGCCTCCCTCAAGCCCGACCTGATCCTGTCCTCCACGGTCCGGCACGCCAAGGTGTACGACCAGCTGAACGCGATAGCACCGACCGTGCTCGCCGAGACCACAGGCTTTCCGTGGAAGGAGAACCTGGCTCTGTACGCCCAGGCGCTCGGCAAGGAGGACGAGGCGAAGAAGGCCCTGGCCGACTACGAGGAGCGGGCGCACAAGCTGGGCGAGGAGATCAGGGCGAAGTACGACGGGAGGATGCCGACCGCCTCGGTGGTCCGCTTCGTCGCCGGCCCGACCCGCCTGTACGCCAAGGCCTCCTACAGCGGTGTGGTGCTCAAGGACGTGGGCCTGGCGCGCCCGGCCTCGCAGGACGTGGACAAGAACGTCATCGAGGTCAGCGCGGAGCAGATCAACCAGGCCGACGCCGACCTGGTGTTCGTCACCACTGCCGACGACCCGTCCAAGACCAAGGAGAGCGAGGTCCAGCAGACCCCGGTCTGGCAGGGCCTGAACGCCGTCAAGAACAACAGGGTCTTCACCGTGCCGGACGAGACCTGGATGTCCGGCATCGGCGTCCAGGCAGCGGACGCGATGCTCGTCGACATCGCGAAGGCGACGGGCGTGGACGCGCCCAAGTAGCGGTTGCCCGCTGTCGCCAGCCGGCGGCGGACAGATGACAGATTTCGAATTCCGTCATCTGTCATCTGTCATCTGTCATTTGTTCGCCGTCCTCCGCCCGTCACCCCGCCCCCAAGGACACTCCCATGCGGCTCTACCTGCTCGCCCTCAGCCCCACCGACTCGGTCACCCTCGGCTTCCTGCCCGCCGCCGCCCGGCTCGGGCTCGACGTCACCGTCCTCACCGACCACGTCGAGGCCCACCAACGCGTCTGCGCCGAAGCGGGATTGGCGTGCGAGGTGATGGAGTGCGACGTCCAGGACTTCCGCGAGGTGATCGGGCTGATATCCCAACGCCACACGCCCGCCGCGGTGTTCAGCAACAGCGACCACCTGCAGACCCAGACCGCGCTGGTCGCCGAGTACTTCGGCCTGCCCGGCAAGGACTGGAAGGCCGCCCTGCGGGCGAAGAACAAGGGCGAGCTGCGCCGCCACCTCGCCGAGTGCGGGCTGGACCGGGTGTGGTCCGCCGAACTGGCGCCCGGCCAGGACCCGGCCGGCCTCACCCCGCCGTTCCCGTGCATCGTCAAGCCCCGCGAGGGCGTCGCCAGCGAGGACGTCACCCTGGTCGCCGACGCCGCCGAACTCGCCCGGCGGGTCGAGGAGATCCGGCGCCGCCGCCCCGGCGCCACGCTGGTGGTGGAGGAGTTCCTGGCCGGTGAGCTGTGCACCCTGGAGACCCTCGGCGACGGCCGCGACCGGCACGTCCTCGGTGGCTTCCACACCCGGCTATCCCCGCCGCCGGACTTCATCGAGGAGGTGCTGACCTTCGTCCCGGCACACCCCCGGCCGGCGGTCGACCAGGTGCTCGACCAGCTCGACGCCCTCGGCGTGGGGCTCGGCGCCTGCCACACCGAGTTCGTCATCCAGCCGGACGGCCGCGCCCGCATCATCGAGGTCAACTACCGTGCCATCGGCGACCAGTGCGACCTGATGCTCGCCGAGATCCTTCGGATCCCCTACTTCGAGCTGGTGCTGCGCACCCACCTCGGCGAACCGCTGCCCGCCGACCTCGGCGCACGCACCGACCAGCGGGCCCGCCACGAGCGCGTCTGCGCCGAACGGGCCGGCACCCTGACCGCCGCCCCCGAACCCCGCTTCGAGCGGCGCGCCGACGGTGTCGTGCTCTCCTACCGCCCGGTGCGCCGACTCGGCGCCCACCACGAGCTCTACCGCACCAACCGCGACTACCTGGGCATCGTCTGGGCGGTCGGCCCGGACCAGGGCGCGGTGGACTCCGCCGTGGCCGAGTTCATCGCCGCCAACCGCTGGGAGATCGCCTCATGACCCCGGTCCAGGCCGCCGCCCCCGGCGGCGCGCCCGTCGACGGAACCGCCGCCGACCGGCTGACCCTGCGGGTCCTGTCCGCCCTGCTGCGCGAGGACGTGCTGGGTCTGCGTGCCAACGGCGTCCTGGAGCAGCGGCCCGACGGCCCCTGGCTGAGCGACGGCACACTCGCCCTCCCCGTCACCCCCGATGGCTTCCAGGCCGACCACGGCGCCCGGCTGCCGGAGTTGGAGGTGAACGGCGCCCGCCTCACCGGCCTTCCCGCCGTCCTCGCCCACCTGGCCGACCACGCCGATCCGCTGGACCGCCCGGGCCACCTGGCCTTCGCCGAGGAGTGCCGGCAGACCCTCGCCACCATGGAGCTCCACGACCGGGTGCTGCCCGAGGTGCACACCGAGCTCGCCGAGCGCTACGGCAAGGACGTGGCCGACTGGACCGGCCCGCGCGCCTCCCTCGGCTTCGAGGCCCTGGCCGCCTTCCTGGACCACCCGGTGTATCCCACCGCCCGCGGCCGTTCGGGTCTGACCGAGCCGCAACTGCGCTCCTACGCGCCCGAGTTCCATCCCACCTTCAAGCTGCGCTGGCTCGCCGTCCCGGCCGGGCGCCTGACCGTACGCGGCAGCGGCCCGCTGCCCACCTGGTGGCCGAGCGCCGAACGGCTCGGCGTTCCGGGCGAGTTCCTGACCGTCCCGGTCCATCCGCTCAGCGCCGGAGAAGACTTCGGCCGGATCGCCCCGGGCGCGGTGCTCGCCCCCGAGCCGTACCTCGACGTGCTGCCGACGCTGTCGATGCGCACCGTCGCCGTCGCCGAGGACCCGGCCTGCCACCTCAAACTGCCACTGGCCACCGCCACCCTGGGCCTGCGCAACCGGCGTACCATCAAGCCGGTCACACTCGTCAACGGGGCGGTCGGGCAGCGCCTGGTGGAGGCCGTGGCCGCCCGCGAACCGCGCTTCACCGGGCGGGTGCTGCACGCCGACGAACAGTGCTACGCCCACGCCGACGACGAGCTGCTCGCCGTCCTGCTGCGCCGCTACCCGGACGGCCTGGACGGCGCCGTCACCGTGCCGCTGGCGGCCCTGCTCGCCGAGGCCCCCGGCGGGCGACTGGTGATCGACCACCTGGCCGACCGCTTCCACCGGGGCTCCGTCCTCGCCCTCTACGAGGAACTGCTACGGCTGCTGGTCGACTGGCAGACCACCCTGTTCGACCACGGCATCGCCCTGGAGTCGCACCAGCAGAACACCTCGCTCGTCCTCGACGGCTCCGGCCTGCGGCTGCTCTACAAGGACAACGACGGCCCACGGATCAATACCACCCGGATCGGCGAACTGGCGCCGACGGCAGCCCAGTTCCGCGACCCGCGCATCCTCGGCGACCAGGACCGCGCGCTCACCGACCTGTTCACCACCATCACCGGCCACCTGTGCACCGCCTCGCTCGCCTTCGGCCTCGCCGCGCACGGCCGGGTGCCGCTGGAGCGGAGCCTGGAGCTGCTGCGCACCACCCTCGCCGAGGCGGTCGACCGCCTCGGCGAGGCCGGGCAGCCGCTGCGCACCGACCTGCTGGACGCCGACCGGCTGCCGGTCAAGGCCATGGTGAGCGCCGGCACCCTGCTGAGCAAGGAGCGCAGCGGCGCCGCCGACATCAACAAGCACTACACGGACGGGCCCAACTACCTTCTGCCCAAGGACGGTTCATGACGACCGTGGAGCCGGTGGCGCGCCCGGCCGGAACGGTCGGACTGGACCGGCGCCAGGTGCGCGCGGTGGCGGCCTGCTACTTCGTCGCCTCCTTCGCCGCCCTCGGCCTGCCGCCCTACCTGACCGAGATCCTCCCCGGCCTCGGCGACCACGACGGGCACTGGGCCGGCCTGCTCTACATCGTGCCGACCGTCTTCACCGCCCTCGGCGCGCCGCTGTGGGGCCGGCTGGCCGACCGCTTCGGCCAGAAGCGGCTGCTGCTGCGCGCCCAACTCGGCCTCACGATCTCCTTCCTGCTCGCGGGCGCCGCCGACAGCCTGCCCGCCTTCACCGTCGCGCTGGTCCTCCAGGGCTTCCTCGGCGGCACCTTCTCCGCCACCAACGGCTACCTCGCGGCAGCTCTGAACGGCTCCCAGCTGTCCAGGGCGCTGACCCTGATGCAGGGCAGCGCCCGGGCCGCCCTGGTCGCGGCACCGGTCCTGGTCGGCGCGCTGTCGCCGTGGATCGACCCGCATCGGCAGTACCTCGTGCTGGCCGTGCTGCCGCTGACCGCCGCCGTGCTGCTCAACCTCCTGCCGGAGCCCGCCCGGCCGGCCGCCGCCCGTACCGGCCGCGACGCCGCCGAGGCCGGCCCGCCGGGCTCGCTCGGGCTGCTCTACGCCTTCGAGTTCGCCTTCGTCTTCGCCACCGTCATCTCCTTCCCGTACCTGATCACCCTGGTGCAGCAGCGACTGCCGGGCGTCAACGGCACCGTCGCGGGCCTCCTGTTCGCGCTGCCGCACCTGGTCTACCTGGTCGGCGCCGGGCGGGTGCACGCCGCCGTCGAGGCACGCCCCCGGACCGGACTGGCCCTGGGCTTCGCCCTCGTCGCCCTCGGACTGGCCGGCCACGCCCCGGCCCACTCCCTGCTCGCCTTCGCCCTCACCCGGGCGCTGCTCGGACTCGGCATGACCTTCGGCCTGGTCTGCCTCGCCGTCCTCGCCGCCGAAGCCGCCCGCGGCCGCGCGCCGGGCCGGATGTTCGGCACCCGCGAAACCGTCTCCAAGGGCGGTGCCGTCGCCGCCGGACTCGCCGCCGCGCTCGCCAACGGCAGCAGCGGCCCGGCCGCCCCGGTCTTCACCGGCACCGTCGCCGCACTGGCCGCCGCCCTGCTCGCCCTCCTGACCCGTAGGAGTCCCCGATGACCGCCCGGCCCGCCACCCTCCCCGCCGCCCGTGCGCTCGATACGAACGCCGAACTGCCCGGCACCGACGAGGCGGTGGCCCACACCCTGCTCAACTGCCTGCTGCGCGAGGTCTCCGCGCCCGAACACCAGACCGCCGTCGACGACGGCCGGCTGCTGCTGCGCCTGCCGCGCCGCGGCACCCTGCTGCGGGTCGCCCTGCGCCGCACCTCACTGCTCGGCGCGCACCGCTTCACCGGCCCGGTGCACGAGGAGACCCCGGACGGATGGCGCGAGCTGGGCTGGCGCGAGCTGGCCGGGTACGCCCAGGACGAACTGGAGCTGCGCACCGGCACGGTGAACGAGGAGTTCATCGACCAGGTGGCCTCCAGCCACCACGGCGTCGGCGCCGGCCTGGCCGAACGCCCTGCCGCCGGGCCGGACCGCTACCTGGAGTCCGAGCAGGCCCTGCTGTTCGGCCACCGCTTCCACCCGGCCCCCAAGTCCCGCTCCGCCGCCCGCGGCGACTGGCGCCACTACGCGCCCGAGTCCCGCGCGGCCTTCCCGCTGCACCACCTCGCCGTCCGCACCGAACTGCTGGCCGAGGAGTCCGTGGACGAGGCCGCCGGCACCGTACTGGACGGACTCGGCGACGTACCGGAGGGCTACCGGCTGCTGCCCGCCCACCCCTGGCAGTACCAACTCATCGGCGAACACCCCCTGTTGCGTGCCGCCCTGGCCAGCGGCGACGTCCTCGACCTCGGCCCGCGCGGCGAGGACTTCGCCGCCACCGCCTCGGTGCGCACCCTGTACGGCTCGGACGCCTTCCTCAAGTTCAGCCTCAATGTCCGCATCACCAACTGCCTTCGCAAGAACGCCGCCTACGAGCTCACCGGCGCCGTCGCGCTCACCCGGCTGCTCGAACCCGCGCTCGCCGACCTCGCCCGGCGCTTCCCAGGGGCGGCGATGCTGCGCGAGCCCGCCTTCCGCACCCTCGCCCTGCCCGGCCCCGACGGCCGGCCCGACCGGGCACTGTACGAGGGCTTCGGCCTGATCCTGCGCGAGGGGTTCGGCGGCCTGCTGCGGCCCGGCGTCACCCCGCTGCTCGCCGCCGCCGTCGCCGACGAGCACCCGACCAGCTCGGCGCAGGTCTCCCGCCTGCTCGGCGGGAGTTCGGACGGAACGGCGGCGCTCGACTGGTGGCGCCGGTACCTGCGGCTGCTCCTCCCGCCCGTACTGGCCGCCTACTTCGACCACGGCGTGGTGCTGGAGCCGCACCTGCAGAACGTGCTGATCGGCGTCGACGCCGAGGGCCGTCCGGCGCAGGTGCTCTTCCGCGACCTCGAAGGCACCAAGCTGGTCCCCGAGCAGAACGGCGACATCCTGGCCGCCCTGCCGCCCGAGGTGGCCGGCCCGATGACGTACGACGCCGAGCGCGGCTGGGACCGGGTGGTCTACTGCCTGCTGGTCAACCACGTCGCCGAGTTGCTCGCCGCCCTCGCCGACCGCCACCCCGAACTGGAGGGCGCGCTCTGGCAGGCCGTCCGGGACGTCCTGGAGGAGTACGCCGCCGCGCACGGCCGCCCGCCCCGGCTGCGGGCGCTGCTGGCCGGCGTCCCGCTGCCCGCCAAGGCCAACCTGCTGACCCGCTGGGAGCGCAAGGCCGACCGCGAGGCCGGGTACGTCCGACTGCCCTCCCCGCTGGCCGGCTCGGTGCTCGCCGAGGCCGCCCGCATGACCGCCCACCGTGCCACCAGGAGCACCACCCGATGAGCACCACCGTGTCCAACACCCTCGACAGCCCCGTCCCCCGCCATGTCGCCTCCCTCGCCGCCGACCAACTTCCCGCCTACGTGTACGACTTGGCCGCTCTGCGCGAGCACGCCGCCGCCGTCCGGACCGCACTGCCCGAGCGGGTCGAGCTGTACTACGCCGCCAAGGCCAACCCGGAGGCGCCGCTGCTGACCGCGCTTCGCGACGCCGTCGACGGCTACGAGGTGTCCAGCGGCGGGGAGTTGGCGCACGTGCGGGCTGCCGCGCCGAACGCGCCGCTGGCCTTCGGCGGGCCGGGAAAGACCCCGGCCGAGATCGCCGCCGCCGTGGACGCCGGGGTGCACCGCTGGCACGTCGAGAGCGAGCAGGAGCTGCACCGGCTCGCCGCCGTACTGGCGGAGCGGCCGGGAGCCGCGGTGGACGTCCTGCTGCGGGTCAACCTGCCGGTGGTGACCGACGCCCTGGACGCGGTGCCGCTGGCCATGGGCGGACGGCCGACCCCGTTCGGCCTCGACCCGGACCGGGCCGAGGAGTGCGTCCGGCTGCTCACCGGCGGCGGCCCGCTCGGCCGGCAGCTTCGCCTGCGCGGGGTGCACGCCCACCTGGCCAGCGGACTGGCGGCGGCGGAGCAGCTGGCGGTCGCCGAGCAGATCGTCACCTGGTCGGGCGAGCTGGCCGAGCGGACCGGCTTCCCGCTCACCGAGGTCAACATCGGCGGCGGCATGGCGGTGGACTACGACGACCCCGCGCGGCGCTTCGACTGGACGGCTTTCGGCGAGGGCCTCGCGGAGCTCCTCGACCACCGCCCCGGGCTGACCCTGCGGATCGAGCCCGGCCGGGCGCTGACCGCGTACTGCGGCTGGTACGCGACCGAAGTGCTGGACGTGAAGCGGAGCCACGGCGAGGACTTCGCGGTGGTCCGCGGCGGCACCCACCACCTGCGCACCCCCGCGACCCGCGGGCACTCCCAGCCCTTCGCGGTCCTCCCGGTGGACGCCTGGCCGCACACCTGGGCACGCCCCGCCGTGGGCACCGGCCGGGCGACCCTGGCCGGGCAGCTGTGCACCCCGAAGGACGTGCTCGCCCGGGCGGCGAGCGGCGCGGCCGGCCTGCGGGCGGCGGACCGGGTGCTGTTCGCGATGGCGGGCGCGTACGCGTGGAACATCTCGCACCACGAGTTCCTGATGCACCCCCGCCCGGGGTTCCACTACCTGGGCGGCTGACGGCGAACAGCCGACGGACGACAGCCGACGGGTGGCAGAGAACAGATGACGGAGAACAGATGACAGATTTCGAAATCTGTCATCTGAAATCTGTTTGCCGCCGCCCGTCCGCCGCCACTCCGTTCGCTCACTCGTGCGAAAGTGGTAACCGGCGAAGGGAGCGCGGACGTGCTGATGGACAAGGTGGCGGAGATACTCGCCGAGGCTTCGGCCCAGGCGGTGGAGCCGCGCTTCCGGGCGCTGGCCGCCGGCGAAGTGATGGAGAAGGCGCCCGGCGAGATCGTGACGATCGCCGACCGCGAGGCCGAGGCGATCATCGCCCGCCGCCTGCACGAGCTGCTCCCGGTCCCGGTGGTCGGCGAGGAGGCGGTGGCCGCCGTGCCGTCGCTCGCCGAGGCCATCCACGACGAGCCCGCCGTCTGGCTGGTCGACCCGGTGGACGGCACCTCCAACTTCGTCGCCGGACGCCCCGACTACGCCGTGATGTGCTCCCTGGTCCGCACCGGCCGGACGGTCGCCTCGTGGATCTGGCAGCCCGCCACCGCGACCGGTTACCGCGCCGAACTGGGCTCCGGCGCCTGGCGCGACGGCGAACGCCTCTCCCGCCCGCCGGCCTCGGCCGACACCGGCAGACTCACCGGCATCCTGAAGAGCCGTTTCCTCGCCCCGGACGACCGCCGCCGTCTGGAAGCCGGCTGCTCAGCCTTCGGCGGGATCTCCCCCGGCCGCAGCGCCGCCGGGATCGAGTACCCGGACGTCGTCGAGGGCCGCACCGACTTCATCTTCTACTGGCGCACCCTCCCCTGGGACCACGCCCCGGGATCGCTGCTGCTCACCGAGGCCGGCGGCGTCGCGGCCCGCCTGGACGGCACCCCCTACCGGCCCGAGGCCCCCGGCTGCGAGGACGGCCTGCTCGTCGCCGCCGACCCCGACACCTGGGAGCGCACCCGCGGCATCCTGTTGAACGCCTGAGCCCTCCCCCCGAACGCCCGGCCCCTCCCTGGGCGCGCCCCTACCCCCTCGCCCCTACCCCGCCCGTTCCCCGGCGACCTTGCGCCCCGCTCCGACCACCTCCCGCAGCAGCGCGCCCACCTCCTCCACCGTCGTGTGCGGATTGAGCAGCGTGAGCTTCAGCCGCACCCGCCCCGGCCCCTCCCCCGGCAGCTCGGTGCGCCCGACCACCGCGCGCCCGGTGCGCAGCAGCAGTCGGCGAAGCCGCCCGTTCAGCTCGTCCACGGCGGCCTCGTCCGTCATCCCGGGCGGCCGGTAGCGGAACAGCAGCGCCGTGAGGACCGGCTCGGCGTGCAGTTCCAGCGAGGGTTCGGCACGGACGGCGGCGGCCGCGGCCAGCGCCAGTTCGTGACAGGTGTCCACCAGCCGACCGAGCCCCTCGCGGCCGAGGGTGCGCAGCGTGACGGCGAGCTTGAACGCGTCGGCCCGCCGGGTCGTGCGCAGCGAGCGGCCGAGCAGGCTGGGGTAGCCGGCCTGCTCGTCGTCCACCGGGTTGAGGTACTCGGCGCGGCGGGCGAGCGAGACGTACGTCTCCGCCCGTCGGACCAGGAAGACCCCGGCGGCCGCGGGCTGCCAGCCGAGCTTGTGCCAGTCGAGGGAGACCGAGTCGGCGCGGGCGATGCCGTCGAGCAGCGGGGCGAGCCGGTCGGAGAGCAGCGCGCCGCCGCCGTACGCGGCGTCGACGTGCAGCCAGGCTCCGTAGCGTCCGGCCAGGTCGGCGGCGGCGTCCAGCGGGTCGATCGCGCCGGTGTCGGTGGTCCCGGCGGTGGCGACGACGGCGACGGGCGTCCGCCCGGCCCAGCTGACCTCGGCCAGTGCCCGTTCCAACTCCTCGGGGGGCATCCGCAGCCGGCGGTCGACGGGGACGGAGATCACGGCCCGTTCGCCGAGGCCGAGCAGGGCGGCCGAGCGCTGGACGGAGAAGTGCGCGGCCTCCGAGGCGAGGATGCACGGCCGTACGCCCGGCGGGATCCCGTCCAACTCCACGATGCCGTCGAGCTTCTGGTCCCGCGCCAGCATCAGCCCCATCAGGTTGGACTCGGTGCCGCCGGAGGTGAGCACCCCGGCCGCGCGCGCCGGGTCGTAGCCGACCAGCGCGGCGAGTTCGGCGATCAGCGCCGTCTCCAGGGCCGTCGCGGCTGGGGCCTGGTCCCAGGAGTCCTGGGAGGGGTTGAGCGCGCTGACCGCGAGGTCGGCGGCGGTCGCGACGGCGAGCGGCGGGCAGTGCAGGTGGGCGGCGCAGGCCGGGTCGGCCGGGTCGGCGGCGCCGTAGGCGAGCAGTTCGGTGAGCCGGGCCAGCGCGCCGCGCCCGCCGGTCCCGGACAGCCCGTCCGCGACCAGGGCGGCGATCTCGGCCGGGCTCCCGGCGGGCAGCGGTCCGGAGCGCAGTGCGGTGCCGGTCTCCAGCGCGTCGAGGACGGTGGCCAGCAGCGGGCCGAGTGCCCCGGGCCCGCCGGCGCCGCCCGCGAGCGCGTCCGACGGGACGTCCTCTCCGGGTGGTCCGGGCACCGCCCCGGACGCGTCGGCGGTCATGCGCCGTTCCGGGTGACCGGGGCTGCCACCGGCGGAGCCACGGCCGAGGCCGAAGCCGACGCCGAGGCGATCGCGTCCGCCAGCCGCTCCAGCACCGCGGCGACCTGCTCGTCGGTGATGGTGAGCGGCGGCAGCAACCTCAGCACCGCGTCGTGCCGTCCACCCAGTTCGACGATCAGCCCGCGCGCCAGGCAGGCCTCCCTGACGCGTACGGCGAGCGCCGGATCGGCCGGCCGGGCGCCGCAGGCGTCGGGTTCGGCGGCCGGGTCGACCAGTTCGACGCCGATCATCAGCCCCCGCCCGCGGACGTCGCCGATCGCCGGGAGTTCCGCGGCGAGTTCGCACAGCCGGGCGGTCATCCGGGCGCCCGCCACGGCGGCCCGCTCGGCCAGCCCGTGCGCGGCGACGTACCGCAAGGTGGCGGCACCGGCGGCCATGGCGAGGGTGTTGCCGCGGAAGGTGCCGGTGTGGGCTCCGGGGAGCCAGCCGTCGTAGTCCTCGCGGTAGACGACGACGGCGAGCGGCAGGCTGCCTCCGATGGCCTTGGAGAGCACCATCGCGTCCGGGGTGATGCCGCTGTGCTCGACGGCCCACATCGCGCCGGTGCGTCCGACGCCGGTCTGCACCTCGTCCACGATCAGCGGGATGCCGCGTTCGGCGGTGATCCGGCGCATCTCGCGCAGCCAGCCGTCGGGCGCGGGGACGACCCCGCCCTCGCCCTGGACGGCCTCCAGGATCATCGCGGCCGGCGGCACCACTCCCCCCGAGGGATCGTCCAGCAGCCGTTCCACGTAGGTCGCGGCGAGTTCGGCGCCGGACTCGCCGCCGACCCCGAAGGGGCAGCGGTAGCCGTACGGGTAGGGCAGCCGGACCACCTCGCCGCCGCCGGGCAGCGGCTCCTTGACGGCGACGTTGCCGGTGAGCGCGAGGGCGCCGGCGGTCATGCCGTGGTAGGCGCCGGTGAAGGCGAGCGAACCGGACCTCCCGGTGGCGGTCTGCATCAGTTTGAGCGCGGCCTCCACGGCGTCCGTTCCGGCCGGTCCGCAGAAGTGCACCCGGGCGCGGGCGGCGAACTCGGCGGGCAGGCTCTCGAACAGGGCACTGGTGAAGTCGTCCTTCTCGGCGGTGGCGAGGTCGAGCAGGTGCAGCGGGGCGCCGCTGTCGAGGGTGCGGCGGATCGCCTCCAGCACGACGGGGTGGTTGTGGCCGAGGGCGAGCGTCCCGGCGCCGGAGAGGCAGTCCAGGTAGCGGCGCCCGTCGGCGCCCTCGACGGTCATGCCGTGGGCCCGGACCGGGACGATCGGGAAGGAGCGGGCGTACGTCCGGGCGGCGGACTCGCGGACGCGCTGTCGGCGCAGGATGGCGTCACCGGAGGGCGGGGCCGCGTTGGCCCCGGAGGCGGCCCGGGCGGGTACGGCGGCGAGCGACAAGGCGAACCCCCAGAAGAAGTTAGGTAAGCCTAACTTTATCGCCCTTGACCTGGCGGAATGCTTCGGGGCACCCAGAACCACCCGGGCGAGTGAACCTCCCCCGGTACCGCCTGCGCCGCTCCCCGTCGACCCAACGACCGACCCACCGAAAAGTCACGCCCCCGACCGCCCCCGACCGGATCCGCCGTGGCGGGCTCGGAACGTCACCGCCCCTTCCACCGGTAGCAGAGTTCAGGCCGCCCCACGCTCCCGTACTGCGGCTCGCGAACCGCCCGCCCGGTGTCCACCAGATGTTCCAGGTAGCGCCGCGCGGTGATCCGGGACACCCCGGCGGCGGCACCCGCGGCCGCCGCCGACAGCCCGGTCGACGCCTCCCGCAGCACCGAGGCGACGGTGTCCAGGGTGGGCGCGCTCAGGCCCTTGGGCAGCGAGCTGCGCTCGGGCGTGCGGAGCAGGGCCAGCGCTTGGTCGACCTCGTCCTGGCCGGTCGCCTCCCCGGTGCGCCCGAGGCTGTCCCGGTAGCGGGCGTAGCGCTCCAGCCGGTCGTGCAGGGCGGCCGCGCTGAACGGTTTCAGCAGGTACTGGACGACCCCCGCCGAGACCGCCTGCCGGACCATGGCGAGGTCGCGCGCCGAGGTCACCGCGATGACGTCGGTGCCGTGCCCGGCGGCGCGCAGCGTGCGGCACAGCTGGAGTCCGTGGCCGTCCGGCAGGTAGAGGTCGAGCAGGGTGAGGTCGACGGGCGCTCCGGCGGTGCGCGCCCGCTCCAGGAAGCGCAGCGCGTCCGCGCAGCTGTGGACGGTGCCGACGGCGTGGAATCCGGGCTCGCGCTCGACATAGAGGGTGTGCGCAGCGGCGGCCACCGGGTCGTCCTCCACGACCAGGACGGAGATCCCGCTGCGGGTCCCGTCGGCGACGCCGGTCACGCCGGGGCCCCTTCGCGCTCCCGCACCCGGCCGGCCAGCGGCAGCCGTACGGTGAGCACCGCGCCGCGCTCGCGCCCGACCTCGACGGTTCCGCCGTTGCGCCGGGCGGCCTGGGCGACCAGTGCCAGCCCGAGGCCGTGCCCACGGCCGTCCTGCTTGGTGCTCCAGCCGCGCCGGAACACGTCCTCGACGGCGGACGGGTCGATGCCCGCCCCGGTGTCGGCGACCCGCAGCAGCAGGCACGCGCCGTTCCGGGCACCCTCCGAACCGGTCCCCCCGCCACCCTCGCCGTCGCCGTTCCGCGGGGCCTCGATCCGCGCGGTGACGGTGACCTCCGGGGCGACCGGGCTGTGCGCGGCCCCGGCGATCGCGGCGTCCACCGCGTTGTCGATCAGGTTGCCGAGGACGGTGATCAGGTCCCGGGGGGCGAGGCCGGGCGGCAGTACCCCGTCGTCGATCCGGCTGTCCTCGGTGAGGGTCAACTCGACGCCCCGCTCGGCGGCTTGGGCCGCCTTTCCGAGCAGCAGCGCGGCCAGCACCGGCTCGCTGACCGCGGCGACCACCCGGTCGGTGAGCTGCTGGGCGAGGGCGAGTTCGGCGGTGGCGAACTCCACCGCCTGTTCGTGGCGGCCGAGTTCGATCAGCGAGACGACGGCGTGCAGCCGGTTCGCGGCCTCGTGCGCCTGGGCGCCGAGCGCCTCGGTGAAGCCGCGTACGGAGTCCAACTCGCCGCTGAGCGACTGCAGTTCGGTGTGGTCGCGGAGGGTCACCACACGGCCGAGGCCGGTACCGATGGTGGAGGTGTTGAGCACCACGACCCGCTCGGTGGTCAGGTGCACCTCGTCCCGCACCGGCGCCTCGCCGAGCACGGCCGCAACCAGCGCCTCCGGCAGCCCCAGACCGCCAACCGGGCGGCCATCCAACTCGCCCTCCAGCCCGAGCAGTTCGCGAGCGGCATCGTTGCACAGCACCACCCGGTGCGCCCGGTCGAGCAGGATCAGCCCCTCGCGCACCGAGTGCAGGGTCGCCTGGTGGTACTCGTAGAGGTGGCTGAGCTCGTCCGGACCCATGCCGTGGGTGTGCCGCCGCAGCCGGGAGTTGGCGAGGTACGTGCCCGCCCCGCCGAGCGCCAGGGCACCCACCGCGACCCCGACCAGCGCGAGCAGCGGTCCGCTCAGCTGGGCGGAGATCGACTCAAGCGTCAGCCCCACGCTGACCAGCGCGACCACCCGGTGCCGGTCGTCCCACACCGGGGTCACCACCCGTACGGACGGGCCGAGCGTGCCGGTGTACGTCTCGCTGCGGGTCCGGCCGGCCAGTGCCCAGTCGATGTGCCCGAGGTACGGCTTGCCGATCTGCTCGGGCAGCGGGTGGGTCCAGCGCACCCCGTCGGTGCCCATGACGGTGATGAAGGAGACCCCGGCGTCCTGGCGCACCTGCTCGACGTACGGCTGGAGCACCGCGGTCGGGTCGGGGCCGCCGACGGCGGAGCGCACGGTCGGCGAGTCGGCGACGGCGTAGGCGACCGAGGTGACCTCGCGGCGGGCCGCGTCCTCGGTTCGCTCGGCGGTGAACAGGTACGCGAGCACCGCGCCGCCCGCGACCACGGCGGCGACGATGACCACCTGGACGACGAACAGCTGGCCGGCCAGGCTGCGGACCAGCCGGTGCGGCAGGGGGAACCACCGGTGACGCGAGCGGGTGGGGGAGGTGCTCACGGACATGCCTGCCAGTGTGCACCACGGTCCGGGACTCCCCCAGGGGCTGGACCGGGCCCGAAGGGCCGGGACCGTTCCCGTCACGCCGTGAACTCTATGAACGCAAACGTGACCTCCGTCACGCCCGAACCCCATAGTCGGAGCGGCCCACCACCCGGGCCGCCAGGACTGCAGGGCGAAGGAGCCGCAGATGTCGATCACCGAGACCGCCACGGCGGGGGGACCCAGACGCAAGGACCGGACCCACTACCTCTACCTGGCGGTGATCGCTGCGGTGATCGCGGGCGTGATCGTCGGGCTGGCCGCTCCCGGCTTCGCCGTGGAGCTGAAGCCGATCGGCACCGGGTTCGTCAATCTGATCAAGATGATGATCAGCCCGGTGATCTTCTGCACCATCGTGCTGGGCATCGGCTCGGTCACCAAGGCCGCGAAGGTCGGCAAGGTCGGCGGCCTCGCGATCGGCTACTTCCTCGTCATGTCGACCATCGCCCTGGCCATCGGCATGGTCGTCGGCAACCTGCTGGAGCCGGGCGGCGGACTGCACCTGACCGCCGCGCTCGCCAAGTCCGGCCACGCCCAGGCGGCGGCCGGCGGCGCCCAGTCGACCACCGACTTCCTGCTCGGGATGATCCCCGACACCCTGTTCTCGGCCCTCACCCAGGGCAAGGTGCTGCAGACCCTGCTGGTCGCACTGCTGGCCGGCTTCGCGCTGCAGGCGATGGGCCCGGTCGGCGCCCCGGTGCTGCGCGGGATCGAGCACCTCCAGCGGCTGGTGTTCCGGATCATGTCGATGATCATGTGGGTCGCGCCGATCGGCGCCTTCGGGGCGATGGCGGCGGTGGTCGGAGCGACCGGCGTCGACGCGCTGAAGAGCCTCGCCGTGATCATGGTCGGCTTCTACGTGACCTGCGCGCTCTTCGTCGTCGTGGTGCTCGGGGCGCTGCTGCGCCTGGTCGCCGGGGTCAACGTGTTCGCACTGCTCAAGTACCTCGGACGCGAGTTCCTGCTGATCCTCTCGACCTCCTCCTCCGAGAGCGCGCTGCCCCGCCTGATCGCCAAGATGGAGCACCTCGGCGTCAGCCGCCCGGTCGTGGGCATCACCGTGCCGACCGGCTACAGCTTCAACCTGGACGGCACCGCCATCTACCTCACCATGTCCTCGATCTTCATCTCCGAGGCGATGGACAAGCCGATGTCGATCGGCGAGCAGCTCTCGCTGCTGGTGTTCATGGTGATCGCGAGCAAGGGCGCGGCCGGGGTCACCGGCGCCGGGCTGGCCACCCTCGCGGGCGGGCTGCAGTCGCACAAGCCGGCACTGGTGGACGGGGTCGGCCTGATCGTCGGCATCGACCGGTTCATGTCGGAGGCCCGGGCGCTCACCAACTTCGCGGGCAACGCGGTCGCGACCGTGCTGATCGGGCACTGGACCGGTGAACTGGACACCGAGCGGGCCGGCCGGGTGCTGAGCGGCGCGCTGCCGTTCGACGAGCTGACGCTGGTCGACAGCCACGGCCCCGCCCGCCCCGGGCCGGAAGCCGATCCCGCGCCGGAGGGCGGCCCGGCCCCGGAGGCCGTCCCGGTCGCGGCGACGACCACCAGCTGAGCGACCGCCCCGCACACTCCCCCGGTCCGGCGCCCGTCACCAACCCCGGAAAGGCGCCGGGCCGGGAGTTTCCGGCTCGACCCGGGCCTTCCGTTCGGTCCGGGCCTTCCGTTCGGTCCGGACCTCCCGTTCGGGCCCGGCTTCCCGCTCGGTCCGGGACCGCCGTCCGGGCCACGCCCCGTCCGGCCGCGGTTCACAGCTCCTGCGAGCCGCTGACCGCCCAGGCCACCCCGCTGGCAGGATCCTCCAGCGCCACGTGGAGGTGGCGCAGTCCGGCGGCCGGCTCCTGCCAGGTGAAGCAGCGCATCCGGGCCACCAAGGCGTCGACCTCGGAGCGGTTCGGGCCGTTCGCGCCGGCCATCGCACCCAGCGCGCGCCAGAGGCGCACCCGCCCGTGCGCGCAACCGTGCGTCCGGCCCACCGCGGCGGCCTGCACCAGCGCCGGGTAGACGAGCGCGAACGGCAGGAACCCGCCGAGCACCCGCCGGGTCCGGGCCAGCACGGCAGCCGCCTGCGGAGCCGGGCCGCGGACGCAGACCACCTCCGCCCAGGGCACCAGCGCGGCCAGCTCCGCCAGGCCCCGGGTCACCCGCTGCCCGCCCGGCCGGGCCGCCGTCTTCGGCAGTTCGATCTCACCCAGGCCCTCCCGGCTCGCCGGCAGGGTCAGCACCGCGCTGCGCGCTCCCCCGCCGGGCAGGTACTCGCGCACCCGCGAGGCCTCGTCCCAGCCCGCCTTCTCCCAAGGCTCCAGACTCAGCGGCACACCCTCCGGATCGGGCTCGGCCCCGTACGAGAGGTCCTCCCCGAGCAGCACCCGGGTGTGGGCGACGAGGCGGCGCACCGGCGCCGGACCGAGCAGCGGTGCCAGCCGCAGCCAGGAGTGGCGGGTCGCCAGCACCTCCCAGAGCGGACCGGCGTCGTGGTCGGCCACCCCGGCGACCGTCCCCTCACCGGCGTCCGCGTCGAACAGCCGGACGGCCAGTTCGGGCGGCGCCGCGTAGGCGATCAGATGGCCCAGCGGCGCGGTCAGGGCCGCCGCTGCCTCCTCCCCGGCCTGCGCGACGGCGGCCGCGCGGCCCTGCCGGTAGGCGGCGAGCAGCTCGGGCCAGCGGCCGTCCTCGGCCAGGGCGCGGAGGCTGTGGTCCTCGTACGTGATCACGATTTTCAATGTACGGGCCGGGATCGCGCTTCAGCCGACTTGCCGTCGGCTCGGTGCGTCGGGGCGCGGGCCTCCGGGCGGTCGCCGGTCGTCAGGGGTCGTGCCGTCGCTCGCGCTCCAGGACGGCGCGCAGCCGGCTGTGGGCGCGGCGGCGGGTGACGGCCAGGGTGCTGCGGTGCAGGCCGAGCAGTTCGGCGGCCTCGTCGATGGAGTAGCCGTCGAGGTCCACCAGCACCACGGCGCGGGCCTGCTTGGCGGTCAGGAAGCCCAGCAGCCGGACCACCTCCCAGCGCGCCTGCAGCTCGGCCATCCCGCCGTGCGGCGGATCGAGCGCGGCCGCGCCGCGCTCCACCGCCTCCACCGCCTCGGCCGGCTCGGGCACCTCGGGCAGCACCACCCGGCGGCGCTCCCGGCGCCACTGGTCGCGCAGGATGTTCGTCATGGTGGTGAACACGTAGGCGTACGGCTGCGGATGGCTGAGGAAGCGCTCGGGGCGGCGGGCTATCCGCAGGTAGGCGTCGTGGACGACGTCGCCGGCGACGAGCGGGCTGCCGGTGAGCATCGCCGCAGCCTGGTGGAGTCTGGGCAGCAGGGCCGTGAACGCCCGGTTGAAGTCGGCGGATTGGCGTTCCGTGGGCTCAGGGCCGAAGTCCTTGCGCCGCCCGTCCGCGTACCGTCCGCTGCATTCCGCCATGCCGTTCTCCCCGGAAATCGGCATTCCGAACGCCCAGTTGGGGCTGGCCCCAGCCCAACCGGACAGGTTGTGACACACGTCACATCATAGGCCGTCCTCTCACCGTGCGCAGTCATTCGTGTGCAATTCGTCACCGGTCGGACGCAAGGCGGGAATTCACCCTCCGCAGGCTGCGCCCGGGCCGGGGACACCAGGGGCATTTCGCCCGATGGAAACCGTTGAGCGAGGAGAACCGCATGCGAGGCTGCATCGCCAGGAAGACCGCCGCGTTCGGGATGGCCGCCGCGGCCGCCCTGGGCATGCTCGTAACCGCCACCCTGCCGGCCGCCGCGGCGTCGGCCGACGACCAGACCATCACTCCGGGCGCGGTCGCGGCCTCGCCGCACGTCGCCGCATCCCCCTACCACTGCGTGATCACGGCCAACTACGGGTGGCGCTGGGAGGGGTACTGCAACGTCTACTCCGGCCAGCTGCGCACCATCACCTACTGCGCCAACGGCAGCTACTCGGTCGGCCTGTGGATCGGCGCCCGGCCGGATGCGTGGGCGGTCTGGGGCAACTGTCCGGGGTCGACCTGGACGAAGATCGTGTTCCAGTGGCACAGCTGAGCGGGTAGCGGGAGGGGAAGGGACGACGACGAACAGATGACAGCCGGCAGCTGACGGATTTCGAAATCTGTCAGCTGTCGGCTGTCATCCGTCGTCCGTCATCTGTCACCGCGGCCCGTGGTCGGCTTCCCGTCGTCTGCTTCCCGGCCGCCGGTTCCCGTGATCCGCCACCGGCCGTCGGGCCCGGTGCCTGTCGCCCGTTTCCCGGTGCTCGTCAGCGGACCGGCGAAGCCTCCGCCAGAAGGCGAGCCGCGTGCATCCGGCCGGCGTGTTCGACCAGGTTGATCAGCACCTCCTTGCCGGAGGCGCGCTGCCGGGCGTCGCAGAGCACCACCGGCGTACCGGGATCCAGGTCCAGCGCGCGGGCGACCTCCTCCGGACCGTACTCGCGCGTCCCGGCGAAACGGTTCACCGCGACGACGAACGGGATTCCGCGGTGCTCGAAGAAGTCGACGGCCGGGAAGCAGTCGGTCAGCCTGCGGGTGTCGGCCAGCACCACCGCACCGAGCGCGCCCTGCGCCAGCTCGTCCCAGAGGAACCAGAACCGGTCCTGGCCCGGGGTGCCGAACAGATAGAGGACGAGCCCCTCGCGGATGGTGATGCGGCCGAAGTCCATCGCCACCGTGGTGGTCGTCTTGCGCTCCACTCCGTCCAGGTCGTCCACCCTGCGCCCGGCCTCGGTCAGCTGTTCCTCGGTGCGCAGCGGGCGGATCTCGCTGACGGCGCCGACCAGCGTCGTCTTGCCGACCCCGAAGCCGCCCGCCACCAGGATCTTGAGCGCGAGCACGGAGTCGGCCTGGTCCACCGGATCGGACGGCCAGCGGTCGGACGGGTGTTCAGAGTGCACGGAGCCCATGGAGGACCTCCTGGAGGATGCGCTCGTCGGGGAGCAGGGCGGGCGGGACGGGACGGCTGACCCGGATGAGCCCGGCCGCCAGCAGGTCGCCGAGCAGCACCCGCACGACGCCCACCGGCAGGTCGAGGTCGGCGGCCAGTTCGGCCACGGACAGCGGCGTGCCCCGGCACAGGCCCAGGATGCGCGCCTGCTCCGGCCCGACCGGCGGCTCGGTCGCCCCCGGGGCGAGCGCCGGGTCCGGGAGGTCGGACACGACCACGGCGATCAGGTCGAACTGCTGCTCACCGGCACCGGTCCGGCCCCCGGTCACGGCGTACGGGCGGACCAGCGGCCCGGCCTCGTCGTCGTACCAGCGGGCCCGGTGGGCAGCGGCGAGCGGGTTCCGGGGCGGCCGACCGGGGTCGGCCCGCGGATGTTCCGGATGTCGCTGGTGGTACGGATGGAACGCGGGCTCCGACCGGTACGGGCGGTCCGGGTGGGGCACCGTCCTCACCCTCCGTGCACCGCACGGGGCGGGGCGCTCAGGTGCTCGCCGACCCGGCGGACCAGTCTGGCCATCTCGTAGGCGACCAGCCCGAGATCGGCCCGGGCGCTGGCGAACACGGCCAGGCAGGTGCCCTCCCCGGCCGCCGCGACCAGCAGGTAGCCGCCCTCCAACTCGACCAGTGTCTGCCGGACTTCGCCCGCACCGAAGTGCCGGCCGGCGCCCTTGGCGAGGCTGTGGAAGCCGGAGGCGACGGCGGCCAGGTGCTCGCCCTCCTCGCGTTCCAGACCGGCCGAGGTGCCCATGGCCAGGCCGTCGGCGGAGAGCATCACGGCGAAGCGGACCTCGGGGGAACGCTGGACCAACTCGTCGAGGAGCCAGTTCAGTTCCCCCATGCGGTGGGTGGTGCCGATCACGGCTGGTCTCCTTCGGGTCGGGCTTCGGGGCGGGCGTCGGGTCGGTGGTCGTATCGGTGGTCGTGTCGGTGGTCGTATCGGCCGTCGGACCGGAGGGGGTCGAATCGGTCATCGGGCCGTCGGTCGAAGAGGTCCTCCGGTCGGGCGGAGGGTCGCTCATCGAATCGCCGGTCGGGCCGCAGGCCGCGCGCCCACCCGCTCTGGAAGGCGGACATCGCCGCCCGTGCCGCCTCCGGGCTGCGGGCCTCGGGCCCGGCTCCGGCGCTGGTGATGGCGGTACGGCGGCCACGCGGGGCGGCGTCGGCCGGGGTCTCCCTCAGCTGCGGCACGAGGCTCGCCTGGCGCACCCGGCGCGGCAACTGCTCAGCTCCATCGCCGTGTTGCCCCTCGTCCGGCGGCGGAACGGTCGCCGTGCGGTTCGGTGGCGGCGAACCGGGCTGCGGACGGGAGGCTGCACCCGGGCCCCCGTCCGCAGCCGGTCCGGCCGTCCGGGCGCCGGGAGCCCGGACGGGGGTGCGGCGCACCGGCCCGGGATCGCCGCCCCGGGCACCGAAGGGCAGCAGCGCCCCGCCCTCCGGCGACAGCCCACCCGCCGCCGGAAGCTCGATCTCCGTCGCCCCGCCGCCCCGGAAGGCCGGCGCCGGCTCGGGCCGAGGCCGGGCCGCGGGACCCGGACCGGGCGTCGTGAGCGGAGCCGGAGCCAGTTCCGGAGACGGGACCGGCGTCGGAGACGGAACCGGCGCCGTAGACGGGACCGGCGCCGTAGACGGTACCGGCGCCGGAGCCGTGGCCCAGGCCGGCCCGTCCGGCACGTACGCGGCGTCCAACTCCGGTGTCACTTCGAAGCTTTGCCCCTGCTCCTCCCGCCCGTCGGCCAGCAGGTCGGTGGGCAGCAGGACCACCGCGGTGGTGCCCCCGTACGCGGAGGTCACCAGCGAGACCCGCACGTCGTGCCGACGGGCGAGCCGGCTGACCACGAACAGCCCCAGCCGGTCGCTGTCGAACAGGTCGGTCTGCTCGGCGGCGGCGATCCGCCGGTTGGCGGCGGCGAGCGCGGTCGGGCCCATCCCGAGGCCGCGGTCCTCGATCTCCAACGCGTAGCCGTTGCCGACCTGTTCGCCGCGGATGTGCACCCGGGTGTGCGGCGGGGAGAACCCGGTGGCGTTCTCGACCAGTTCGGCAACCAGGTGGGTCAGGTCCGCGACCGCGTGGCCGACCACGGCGGCGCGCGGCAGCGGGTGCACCTCCACCCGGGCGTACTCCTCGACCTCCGAGACGGCCGCCCGCACCACGTCCACCAGCGGGACGGGCCGGCGCCAGGCCCGGCCGGGGGCGGCACCGGAGAGGATGATCAGCCCCTCTGCGTGGCGGCGCATGCGGGTGGTGAGGTGGTCCAGTCGGAACAGGTCGGCGAGCTCGGACGGATCCTCGGTGCGCCGCTCCATGGTGTCGAGCAGGGTGAGTTGGCGGTGCACCAGGACCTGGCTCCGGCGCGCGAGGTTGACGAACACCCCGGACACCCCGGACAGCACCTCGGCCCGTTCCACGGCCGCCGTGACGGCCGCCCGCTGCACGGTGCCGAGCGCCCGGTGCACCTGGCCGATCTCGTCGTCGCGGCCCACCGGAAGCGGCGCCTCGGTCTCGATGTCCACCTCCTCCCCGGCCCGCAGCTTCCGGATGGTGGCAGGGAGTTTGCGGCCGGCCAGGTCAAGGGCCGAGTTGCGCAGGCCGGTCAGCTCGGTGACCAGGCCGCGGCCGATCTGCACCGAGATCACCAGCGAGGCGACCACTCCGAGCAGGCCGAGCAGCACGGCCATCCCGGCCGGGGTGAACAGGCCGAGCGCATAAGGGTTCTGGCGCTCCGCGGCGAGCCGTCCGGCCCGGTCCTCGATACCGCGCAGTCCGTCGGCGACACTCCCGGCCACCACCGCCCACCGGTCCGCCGGCACCGCGGCGACGGCGGACCGGCCGTCGGCGGCCGTACGGACCTTCTCCTCGTAGCCGACCAGCTCGCGGTGGTCCGGACCGGCGGTCAGGGCGAGCAGCGCGTCCCGGTCGACGGAGCCCAGGCCGGCGGCCGCACCCTGCTCGAACGTGCGCCGGGCGAAGGCCACCCCGGAGAACTCGCGCAGCTGGTCGTCGCCGAGCCCGCCCGAGAGCTGGGCGGAGCGCAGCAACGCGTCCTCCCTGGCGAGGAGTTCACGGGAGCGGGCCAGGTCCAGCAGCACCCGGGTGTCGGCACCGGCCCGACCGTCCTGCAGCGGCGCGACGGCACCGGACACGGCCAGCGCCCGGTCCACCGCCTCGCCGTACGCGGCGTACGCCTCGGGCCAGCCGACGCTCCGGGCCAGCACCCTGCCGCGCAGCTCGGGCAGGGCAGCGAGGGAACCGCCGAGGGCGTCCAGCCGGGCGGCGGCGTCGGCGCCCACGCCCTGGGCGTCGGCACGGTTGTAGCCCTCGTCGGGGTGGCGGGGGTCGGGGAACAGCGGGGCGAGCGCCCGGTCGGTGGTGGCGGCGGCCTCGCGCAGAGCGCTCTCCCGCCCGGCGGCGGGCACCGTCCCCGGGACGAGACCCGGCCCGGCCAGCAGCTGGCCGGCGGCCGCGCGCTCGGCCTGCAGGCCTGCGACCGTGTCCGCGACGGGGGTGAGCAGGGTGCGCTGGGCATCGCGCAGGCGCAGCAGGTCCCAGACGCCCTGGGCGGTGGTGACGGTGGCGAAGCTCCAGAGGGCGATGACGGAGACGACCGGCACCATCAGCAGGGCGATGATCCGGGCGCGGACGGTCCGGGGGCGCAGCCCGCGCAGCCAGGGGCCGGGGCGCGGCGGACGGGCGGGCGGCCCGGCATGGGCACCCCGGCGGGCGCCGGGGGCGGTACCGCGGTCTTCTCGCATGGGTGTGGGGCCTTTCGGGCGGGGCGTGGAGAGAACGGTGCGTGGAGAGACAGATGCGTGGAGAGACGGGACTCGGACGGCAGGGCTCAGGGGGCGGGGCTGAGGGCGCGGGGCTCAGGCGGCGCGGTCGTGGCCGTACCGGCCGGCGCCGTACGGGTCGGTGCCGTACGGGTCGGTGCCGTACGGGTCGGCGGGCGCCGCGTCCGTGAGGCCGGTTTCCGGGCCGTCGGCCGGGACGGAGAACTCCTCGACGGCCGGCTCCCCCGCCGGCAGCTCACCGGCCGGCTCCTGGGCGGTCGGGGAGAGCGCGACGAACGCGGAGGCGAGGAAGAGGAACGAGCCGAGTCCGACGGCGAGCGGGAAGACGAACTCCATCGGGCTGACCCCGCCGAGGTCGGTACGGGCGGGGTCCAGCCGGACGTGAACGGCGGCCATGCCGATGTAGTGCATGCAGCTGACGGCGAGCCCCATGCCCAGCGAGGCGGCGGCGGCCGCGTACACGTTGCGGATGGTGACGGCGGCCCAGAGCGCGGCGGTGGCGGCGCCGACCGCGACCAGCACGGACAGGGCGACCGTCCCCGCGTCGTAGCGCAGTCCGCCGTGCATCCGGACGGCGGCCATGCCCAGGTAGTGCATCGCGGCGACGCCGACGCCGGTGGTGACGCCGCCGCCCAGGAGAGCGAGGCCGCGGTGCCGGCCGTAACAGACCACGGTCAGGCCGAGGCCGGTGACCACCACCGCGACCAGCAGGCTCAGCACGGTCAGCAACACGTCGTAGCGCAGCTCGGTGCCGTCGACGGCGAAGCCGAACATGGCGACGAAGTGCATCGTCCAGATCCCGGAGCCGATCGCGGCGGCGGCGGTGAGCAGCCAGTTCCGGCGGGTGGCGCCGGTGGCGGCCAGGCCGCGCAGGGTGCAGCGCAGGCCGAGGGCGGCCCCGGCGCAGGCCATGGCGTACGAGACGAGGGGTGTCAGCCAGCCGAAGCTGAAGTGGTTGAGGGTGCCCATGGGGACCTCCGGTCGACCGGTCGGGCCCGGGGCGGTCAGCGGTGCGCCCGGGCACCCCCGGTCGGGCGGCCTGCACCCGGAGGGCATATGCCAGCCGCATGTGCGCTTCCGACCTGGGGTGCGAGGGACGCTATCGAGCGGCCGGAATAGGTCAGACGAAGATCTGAAAAGCTGCACACGCGACTGGGGTGATGTGTTCGAATGACCCGGTCGTGTGCCCGGCGGGCCCCTCGTCCGTCGGCGAACGACGAACGACGAACAGCGGACGGATAACAGATGACAGATGACAGATGTCGACATCTGTCATCTGTCATCCACCCGCTGAAAGTTGAACGCCGCCCCCCGACCGCGGAGCCCGTCCCCCGCCGTCCGTCACCCCACCGGCGAAACCCGCACCCGCATCGCGCCCGCCGCCCGAAGGGTGATTCCCTGCGCCAGCGCCACCCGCCGGTCCACCACCTCCAGCTCGAAGTCCCGCAGCAGCACCCCGAGGGTCAGCACCGACTCCAGCATCGAGAAGTGCTGCCCGATGCACGCCCGTGGCCCACCACCGAACGGGAACCAGGCGTACCGGTGGCGCGCCTTCTCCGCCTCCGGCAGGAACCGGTCCGGGTCGAACCGCTCCGGGTCCGCCCAGTGGTCCGGGTGCCGGTGGGTCACCAGCGGCGCGACCACGAGCTGCGCCCCCGCCGGGATGACGTACCCGTCGACGACCGTCTCCTCGACCGCCCGCCGCCCGACCAGCGACGCCGCCGGGAAGAGCCGCATCGCCTCCTTGAGCACCCGGGTGATGTAGGGCAGCCGCTCCAGGTCCGCCGCCGTCGGCGCCCGCCCGGCCAGGACGGTCCGCGCCTCCTCCTGGGCGAACTTGCGCTGCTCCGGGTGCTTGGCGAGCAGGTGCAGCGCGAAGGCCAGCGACGTGGCCGTGGTCTCGTGCCCGGCGAGCAGGAACACCAGGACCTGGTCCCGGAGTTCGTCCGGATCCAGCCGCTCGCCGTCCTCCCCGCGCGCCCGCCCGAGCAGGGTCAGCAGGTCGTCCGCGTCCTCGTCGCCACCGCCGTGCGCGGCCCGCTCGGCGATGATCCGGTCGCAGACCTCGTACAGCGCCCGCTGCGCCGCCAGGCCGCGCCGGTTGCTCGGCGTCGGCCAGGTCCGCGGGAGCCGGACCGGCGCGAAGCCGCGTCCCACGATGTACGCGCCGAGCGCCGGGAAGCTGCGGTTCACCACCTCCACGGCCTCCTCCACGTCGGCACCGAAGAGGATCCGCGCGACCGCGCGCAGCGCGAACCGCGACATCTCCTCCGCCGCGTCCACGACCCCGTCCGGCACCGCCCGCCAGCGCTCGGTGAGCGCCTGCGCCTCCTGCGCGAGCGCGTCCGCGTAGCCGTCCACCCGACGCCGGGTGAACAGCGGCTGGACGAGTCGTCGCTGGCGCTGGTAGAGCTCGTCCTGGCTGGTCAGCAGCCCGTTGCCGACACTGGTCCGCAGCTCGTCGTAGAAGTTGTTCTCCTTGCGGAAGTTCGCCGCCTCGCTGCCCAGCACCTGGTGGACGCCCTCCGGCGAGAACACCCCGTAGAACTCGGCGCGCAACCCGGGCGGCCCGGCCAGGAAGCGCACCACGTCCCCGTGGTCGCGCCGGGCCGCGAGGTAGGTGCGCAGCGGACGTCGGGTGAGGTCGAAGAGCGAACCGACCAGGGGGTTCCCGGCCGGTCCGGGAATGGCGGCTGCGGTGGCCATCGGCACTCCTTCTGGATGTCCCCGGCGTTCCGGATCGGCGCCGGCTGCGCTTGGCTGCCCTCCAACCTTACTGACGGGTATTCGGCCGAGGAAGCCGCTCACTCGTACTCGGTGCCGCCCTTGCGGGTCAGGTAGGCGTCGCTGACCACCTTGGCGATCGCCCGCCCGCCGAGCAGCGGACTCCACCGCTCCACCACCGGCCGGACCACCACGCCCTCGCGCAGGTGGAGTTCGCGCCCGGAGTGGCTCTCCGTGCCCTGCGCGTACGCCAGCACCGTTCCGGTGTCGAACGGTCCGCGCCACAGCTCGGGCGCCAACGGCAGTTCGCCGTCGAGCAGTTCGGCGGCCGGCAGCCAGCTCAGCTGCCCGTCCACCACGGCCGAAACGTCGAACGCGACGTACCCGGGGCGGTCGGTGCGCGCGGAGGCGCCGTACGTGAGGTCCTGCACGCCCTCGCCGAACACCTCGCCGAAGATGCCGACCCGCTCGGCGCCCAGTCGTTCGGCCAGCCGGGCCGCCACCGCGGGGAGGTCGTACGCGCGCACGGCCCGCCAGTACAGGTTGCGCTCGTCCTCCACCAGGGCCAGGCCCTGCGCGCCGATCCCCTTGGAGGAGACCTGCACCTCGCCGGTGGCGGCGGTGTAGGTGACCAGGCAGCAGCTGCCGTGCAGCTTCTCGGTCAGCACCACGGGCTCGCCGGGCTCGAAGACGTCGGGGTGGCGCTTGAGGTTCTCGATGTCCACCCAGGGCAGCAGGTCCGGCGCGCTGACCACCTCGCCGCTCATCGAAGTCGGCACCGGCGGCTGCCACTTGACGATCCCGAGCAGCTCGGCGAAGTCCTCGCCCCGCGCGGCCGCCCCGGCCAGGTCGGTGCCCGACAGCGCCGCCGGCCGGCAGACGATGCCCTGCGACAGCTCTCCGCGCAGCCGTACCGCCTTCACCCGGTTCGCCGCGCCGCCGGCCAGCTTTCCGGTCAGTCCGAGCTCGCCGATCAACTCGTCCGGCAGGACGGCCTGTTCGGGGATGTAGACGGCGTGGTCACCGGTCCGGTACACGCCCTTCGCGACCACCGCCCGGTAGAGCCCGACCTGCGCCAGCTCCAGGGCATCGGCGTTCGGGTGCTCCAGGATGACCAGCCTCTCGGCGGTGACTCGCAGCGTGGACATGGACGGACTCCTCCCCGTGGATCCGCGTGGATCGACCGTTGGGCCCGGGCGGCCGACGCTCGGCCGCGCCTTCGGGCTGCGACCACTCTGACCTCTCCTCCCGCCCTGGTGCGACGGATTTTCCGGCGGCTCCGGCCGCACCCCTCGCGCCTCCTCGCGGCTGCTCGGCCCCCGCACGCCTTCCGCACCGCCAGCCCCGAGGGCCGGCCACCACCACCGCACCCACCGTCCGAACCGGAACCGTCCGGGCACGTTTGAGCCTTCGCACAGCGGCCCCGAGCCCCCCGCCCCACCCCGCCTGTGCAAAGCGCCAGAGGACTTATCGCTCGCATCTGCGGCACTATGATCGGCGTACTGGCCGCACCTGCGGTCACGACTCCGCGCCCCTTCCGGCGCGACCCTGGAGGGGAAGCACCGATGAACACCCGCACCACCGCCAGCCGCAGACTCGCGGTCGCCGCCGCGGCGGCCCTCGCCCTCGGCCTCGGGGTCACCGCCTGCGGCGGCGACGGCGGCAAGTCCTCCGGCGCGGCCTCCTCCGCGGCCACCGCCGCGAGCCGCGAGCCCGGCACCGGGAACGCCCCGAAGGCCAAGGGCGCCATCACCGTGTTCGCCGCCGCCTCGCTCAAGGAGACCTTCACCGAGCTCGGCAAGAAGTTCGAGGCCGCCAACCCCGGCACCAAGGTCACGTTCAACTTCGGCGGCAGCTCCGCACTCGCCACCAGCATCAACTCCGGCGCCCCGGCGGACGTGTTCGCCGCCGCCAGCCCGGCCACCATGAAGACCGTCACCGACGCGGGCGGTGCGAGCGGCGAGCCGAAGACCTTCGTCAAGAACACGCTCACCATCGCCGTGCCCAAGGGCAACCCCAAGCACCTCGCGGGCCTGAAGGACCTCACCGGCTCCGGCGTGAAGGTCGCCCTGTGCGCGAAGGAGGTGCCCTGCGGCGCCGCCGCCCTCACCGCACTGAAGGCCGCCGGTGTCGACCTCACCCCGGTCACCCTGGAGCAGGACGTCAAGGGCGCGCTGACCAAGGTCGAGCTCGGCGAGGTCGACGCCTCACTGGTGTACCGGACCGATGTGCGGGCCGATGCTGCGAAGCTCGACGGCGTGGACTTCCCCGAGGCCGACAAGGCCGTGAACGACTACCCGATCGCCGCCCTCGCCAAGGCGCCGAACAAGGACGGCGCGGCCGCCTTCGCCGCCTACATCCAGTCGCCCGAGGCCAAGCAGGTGCTGACCACGGCGGGCTTCCAGGCGCCGTGAAGGACCGCACCACCGCACACGGCCGGGACGGCGGCGTCGGACCCGACCGGAGCCGCACCACCGGCCCCGACCGGGACGGTGCTGCCGGGCCCGGTCCGGACGGCCCCGCCGCCGGGGCGCCGTCCGGGCCCGCGACGGCCCTGCCGCACCGCGGGAGTACGGGGCGCCCGGGCACTCACCGCTCCCTCGGCGCGCGCCGTCACCCGGCCTCGCGGCGCGTCCCGGCCACGCTGCTGCTCCCGGCACTGCTCGGCCTGGCGTTCCTGGTCCTTCCGTTGGTCGGGCTCCTGGTCCGGGCCCCGTGGAGCGGCCTGTCCGAACAGCTCACCAGCAGCGCCGTCTGGGAAGCCCTACGGCTGTCGCTGATCTGTGCGACGGCCGCCACCGCGGTCTCGCTGGTCCTCGGCGTCCCGCTGGCCTGGCTGCTCGCCCGTACCGAACTGCCCGGGCGTCGGCTGATCCGCGCGCTGGTCACCCTGCCGCTGGTGCTGCCGCCGGTGGTGGGCGGCGTGGCGCTGCTGCTGGTGCTCGGGCGGCGCGGGATCGTCGGCTCCTGGCTGGACTCGGCCTTCGGCATCACCCTGCCCTTCACCACCACCGGGGTGGTGATCGCCGAGGCCTTCGTCGCGATGCCCTTCCTGGTGATCAGCGTCGAGGGCGCGCTGCGGGCCGCCGACCCCCGCTACGAGGAGGCCGCCGCGACGCTGGGCGCCTCCCGGCTGACCGCGTTCCGCCGGGTCACCCTGCCGATGATCGCCCCGGGGATCGCCGCCGGGGCCGTCCTCGCCTGGGCCCGGGCGCTCGGTGAGTTCGGCGCGACGATCACCTTCGCGGGCAACTTCCCGGGCCGCACCCAGACCATGCCGCTGGCCGTCTACCTCGCCATGGAGTCCGATCCGCAGGCCGCGATAGCGCTGTCGCTGGTCCTGCTGACGGTCTCCGTCGCCGTCCTCGCCGGACTGCGTGACCGCTGGTTGTCGACCCCGTGACCAGGATGCCGAACCGATGAACTCCCCGCACCGTACGAGCCCCGCGACCCCGGACACCACGACCCCGGGCGGCACACCCCCCGGCGCCGCCGCCGGCCCCGCCCTCGACGCCCGCCTCCGGGTCGAGCGCGCCGCCTTCGCCCTCGACCTGGCGCTCACCGCCGCCCCCGGCGAGGTGATCGCGCTGCTCGGCCCGAACGGCGCCGGCAAGTCCACCGCCCTGCGCGCCCTGGCCGGGCTGCTCCCGCTCACCGGCGGCCACCTCCGGCTGGACGGCCAGGTCCTGGAGGACCCGGCCCGGCGCCTCCACACCCCCGCCGAACAGCGGCCGGTCGGCGTGGTGTTCCAGGACTACCTGCTCTTCCCGCACCTCAGCGCGCTCGACAACGTCGCCTTCGGCCCGCGCTGCCAGGGCCGCCCCAGGCGCGCGGCCAGGGCCGAGGCGGCGGGGTGGCTGGAGCGGATGGGCCTGGCCGAGCACGCCTCGGTGCGCCCCGGCCGGCTCTCCGGCGGTCAGGCCCAGCGGGTGGCGCTCGCCCGGGCCCTGGCCGTCCGCCCCCGGCTGCTCCTGCTGGACGAGCCGCTGGCCGCCCTGGACGCCCGCACCCGGCTCGACGTACGCGCCCAGCTGCGGCGCCACCTGGCCGAGTTCGAGGCCGTGGCGGTGCTGGTGACGCACGACCCGCTGGACGCGATGGTGCTGGCCGACCGGCTGGTGGTGATCGAGGACGGCCACGAGGTGCAGTCCGGCAGCCCGGCGGAGGTCGCCCGTCGGCCGCGCACCGACTACATCGCCCGCCTGGTAGGCCTCAACCTCTATCGGGGCCGGGCCGAGGGCACCCGGGTGACCCTGCCGGACGGGACCGTCCTGATCACCGCCGAGGAGCTGTCCGGACCGGCGTTCGTGGCCTTCCCGCCCTCCGCCGTCACGCTGTACCGGGAGCGGCCGCAGTCCAGCGCCCGCAACCTCTGGCAGGCCGGGGTCACCGGCCTGGACCTGCACGGCGACCAGGTTCGCGCCGAACTCTCCGGCGCCCTGCCGATGGCCGCCGACCTCACCCCGGCCGCCGTCGCCGAACTGGGGCTGGCCCCCGGCGCGGCGGTCTGGGCGTCGGTCAAGGCCACCCAGACCCACGCCTACCCGGCCTGACCCGCCGACCGGCCCGGCCCCGCACCGAACCGCACCGCCCGACGTGCCCGGACCGCCCGGACCCGCACCGCCCGACGCGCCCGCCTACTCCGACGGCTCGACGAACCCCGACTCGTACGCGGCGATCACCGCCTGGGTGCGGTCCCGCGCGCCGAGCTTCGCCAGCACACTGCTGACGTGCGTCTTCACCGTCTGCACACCGAGGACCAGTCGCTCGGCGATCTCCCCGTTGCTGAGCCCGCGCGCCATCAGCCGCAGCACCTCGGCCTCCCGGCCGGTCAGGGCCGCCCGGTCCAGGGCCGCGCGGGCGGCGGGGTTGCCGTGCCCGGCGGCCAGACGGCGGATCGCGGACGGGAACAGCAGCGACTCGCCGGCCGCCGCCAGCCGTACGGCGTGGGCGATCTCGGCCGGGCGGGAGCGCTTGAGCAGGAAGCCGTCGGCGCCAGCGCGCAGCGCCTGGTAGACGTAGTCGTCGTTCTCGAAGGTGGTGACGACCAGGATCCGCGGCGGCCGCTCCCCCGGCGCACCGGGGCGCAGCAGTTCGCGGGTGGCGGCCAGGCCGTCCAGAACAGGCATCCGGACGTCCATCAGCACCACGTGCGGGCGCAGCGCGCGGGCGAGGGCCACCGCCTCCGCACCGTCGGACGCCTCGCCGACCACCCGCAGGTCGCCCTGGGCCTCCAGGACGGCCCGCATTCCGGCCCGGACCAGTTCCTCGTCGTCGGCGAGCAGGATGTCGGTCACGCCCGTGCCGCCCGCCGTCCGGCCGCCGCCCGCAAGATCATTCGTCACGCGCCCAAGCGTAGGGGCAGCCGGACGTCGAGCACCCACTCCCCGGCCCCGTCGGCGGACGGCCCCGCAGGCGGCCCGAGGGGGTCGGCCCGCCCGGCCGAGGCCGCGCCGCCGAGCAGCACGGCACGCTCGCGGATCCCGCGCAGCCCCTTGCCACCCTCGCGCCCGGCGCCGCCACGGACCGGCACCGCCGCCAGGCGGTTGGCACAGCGCAGTTCCAAGTGCCCGTCCCGGACGGCGACCCGGACGGCGACCGGCTGACCGGGCGCGTACTTGAGCGCGTTGGTGACGCCCTCCTGGACGATCCGATAGGACTCGCGCGAGAGCACCCCCGGCAGCACCCCGGCCGGCACCTCGATCCGCGCCTCGACCGGGCTGCCGGCCGCGCGGGCGGTGTCGAACAGCGCGGGCAGCTGGTCGATGCCGGGCTGCTCGGTGGCCACCGCGTTCCGCACCGCGCCGCCCGCAGAAGCGCCGCCCGCCGAAGCCCCGCCCGCCGGGGTCTCGCGCAGCAGGACGAGGGTGCGTTCGAGGTCCTCCATCGCCTGCCGCCCGGTCTCCTCGATCACCTCCAGCGCCTTCGCGGCGAAGGCCGGGTCCCCCACCTCGCGCGCCGCTCCGGCCTGAAGGACCGTCACCGTGAGCGCGTGGCCGATGGAGTCGTGCAGCTCCCGGGCCAACCGGTTGCGCTCCAGCAGCCGTTCGGCCCACAGCTCCGCCTCCGCCAGCCGCTCCGCCGGAGATGGCCCCAACAGCCTTGTGGCCATCGCGAGTTGAAGACGGCCGACCCAGACCACCAGCCACCCGCAGCCGAGTGCCAGCACCGGCACGAGCGGGAGGTACCGGAGGGCGTGCGGACCGGTCAACAGGTCGAAGACCGGGGCCAGGCCGAAGGCCATCACGAAGCCGACCGCCGAACCGAGCACCACCCGCCCGACCAACCAGCCCGCCGTACGGCGCCGGTCGGCCCAGGTGCCGGAGGGCTCGACGCCGATGTCCTCCTCGCGGTCGGGCACCAGCAGCAGCCGCGCCTGCACACCCTCCGCGCGCCGCACCGCCGGGACGAGGGCGACCAGCGCGAGCAGCGCGGCGTCCAGCGGGACGGCGCTCGTCAGGATCCCGCCGAGGCTCTTCCCGTACGTCCCCGGGTAGATCATCAGGACGACGCCCGCGAAGATCCACCCGACCAGCAGGTGCAGCAGCCGGGCGTAGCTGGCGCCGGCCACCAGCGGCGCGAGGATCATGGTCGCTCGGCTCCGGATCCGGAGCCCGGTCATTCTTGGCACCGCCCCATCCTGCCAGCTCAGCGGGGCGCCCCGACTCCCCCGCCGGGTCGTCGTCGGCTCCCTCTCGGGAGGGAGGCCGGTCCCCGCTGCGGCGGGATCCGCCCGCCGGCCCGTTCCGGTCGAATGGAACCACCGCCCGCAGCACGGACGGTGACCAGCTACCAGGAGGGGAAGGCGGCCGTGATCGAGATCCAGGGCCTGACCAAGGAGTACGACGGCCGGCGGGTCGTCGACGACCTGTCGTTCGAGGTCCGACCCGGCGTGGTGACCGGCTTCCTGGGGCCGAACGGCGCCGGGAAGAGCACCACCATGCGGCTGGTCCTCGGCCTGGACCACCCCACCGCCGGGCGCGCCCTGGTCAACGGCCGACCGTACGCCGAACTCGCCGATCCGCTGCGCCAGGTGGGCGCACTGCTGGACGCCCAGGCCCTGCACGGCGGGCGGACGGCCCAGGGCCATCTGCGCTGGCTCGCCGCGAGCAACGGCCTGCCCGCACGACGGGTCGGCGAGGTGCTCGCCCAGGTCGGACTGGCGGAGGCCGCCGGGCGGCGGATCCGGGGCTTCTCGCTCGGGATGCGCCAGCGCCTCGGGGTGGCCGCCGCACTGCTCGGCGACCCGCCGGTACTGCTGCTGGACGAACCGGTCAACGGCCTGGACCCGGAGGGCATCCGCTGGATCCGCACCCTGCTGCGCGAACTGGCCGGCGAGGGAAGGGCGGTGCTGGTCTCCTCCCACCTGATGACCGAAATGGCCATCACCGCGGACCACTTGGTGGTGATCGGCCGCGGCCGCCTGCTCGCGGACGCCGCCACCTCCGAGTTCATCGACCGCCACGGCCGTACCAGGATCCGGGTCCGGGCGGTGGACGCCGGCAAGCTGGCCGCGCTGCTCGGCGGGCCCGGCCACGGCCTCGATGCCGTCGAGGCCGGGGGCGGCGCCTGGGAGGTGACCGGCGCCGAACCCGAGCGGATCGCCGCACTGGCCGCCGAGCACGGCGTCGTGCTGTACGAGATCGCGGTCCAACAGGACTCGCTGGAGGAGGCGTTCATGCGGATGACGGCGGACAGCGTCGAGTACCGTGCGGAGGCCGCCGCATGAGCCCCGGGTCGCAGGCGCTCCGTGCCGAGCGCATCAAGCTCACCACCCTCCGCTCGCTCTGGGCCACACCACTGCTCGCCGCGCTGCTCACCGCCGGGATCACCACGGCCGTCGGCGCGGCACTCGGCGACAGGGACCACAATCTCACCGACGACCCGGGTGTCGGCATCTTCTACGGGCTCAACTTCGGCCAGGCGGCCTTGGTCGCCTTCGGAGTCCTGCTGGTCGGGCAGGAGTTCAACACCCGGATGATCGACGTCTCCCGCACCGCCGTCCCCCGGCTCGGCCGCCTGTACGGCGCCAAGCTGGCGCTGGCCGCCCTGATCGGCCTCGGCGCGGGCGCGGTCGGCACGGCGGGCGCCTACGCCGGGTACGCGGCCACCGTCCCCGCCGACTGGCACGGCCCGGCCTTCGCCCGCGCGGCCACGGCCGGCGTGCTGTACCCGGCGTTCCTGGTGGTGTTCTGCCTCGGGATGACCGCGGTGTTCGGCAACCTCAGCGCCGCCATGGGCCTGTTGACCCCCACCGTCTTCCTGTTCTCCCCGCTGCTCGGTGGCGTGCCCGCCCTGCGCGAGGTGTTCCAGTTCCTCCCCGACCGGGCCGGTCAGTACGCGCTGCGCTACGCCGACGACTCGCAGCTCGCGTACGGGCACTGGACCGGACTGGCGATCATGGCGCTGTGGACGGCACTTGCCGCGTACGGCGGACTGCGCGCGATGCGGCGGCGCACCGAATCACCGTGAGCGAAGGAGAATTGAGGATGAGCATCGGCAACGCCCTGCGCGCCGAACGGATCAAGTTCACCACACTGCCCTCGCAGTGGGCGGCGCCGCTGACCGCCGTGGCACTGACCGTCGGCGTCACCGCAGCCGTCAACGCGGCTTACGGGGCGAAGGACCACACTCCCGGCGAGGACCCGGCCGGAGGGATCTACTACGGCCTGCTGTTCGGCCACGTCGCGGTGGCCTGCCTCGGGATCCTGCTGGTCGGGCAGGAGTTCAACACCCGGATGATGGGCACCTCGCTCACCGCCGTTCCCCGGCGCGGCCGCCTGTACGGCGCCAAGCTCGCGCTCGGCGCCGGGCTGGGCCTGCTGGTGGGGCTGGTCTCCACGGCCGGCTGCTTCCTCGCCGTCGACGCCACCGTCGGCCTCGACTTCTCCACCCCAGGGCTGGCCCGCAGCTTCCTGGCCGGCGTGCTCTACCACCCGATGATGGTGCTGATCTGCCTCGGACTGACCGCGATGCTGGGCAACTTCAGCGCGGCGCTCGGCCTGCTCACGCCGATGGTGTTCCTCGGCACCACGTGGCTGGCCGCGATCCCCGGCGTCCGCGAGGTCGGCCAGTTCCTGCCCGACCGGGCCGGCCTGTACGCGATGCGCACCCAGACGGAAGCGGGGATCCACTACGGCCACTGGACGGGCCTGCTGATCATGGCGCTCTGGACGACCGCGGCGGTGGTGGGGGGCCTCCGGGCGATGCGGCGCTACCAGGCCACGGGCGAGTAGCGGACGGGCGCGCGGGGCGGGGAGCGACGGGGGCCACGGGGGCCACGGGGGCGCGGGCTTCCGGCGGAGGGCAGCGAACAGCAGACAGGCAACAGCGAACAGATGACAGATTTCGAAAGCTGTCATCTGTTCGCTGTCATCTGTTCTCTGTCAGTTGTCGGCTCTCAGCGATCGGCTGCCAGCCGTTCGGCGGTCGGCTGTTCACTTGGCGGTCCGCGGTCCGCGGTCCGCCACCCGCCCCAGCGCCACTGGTCACCGCAGCGCCGGATGCTCCGCGATCACCGTGCAACTGCCCGGCGCGATCTCCGTGAAGCCCGCGTCCTGGACCACCGGCAGCCCGCTGCGGACCAGTTCCTCCCATGCCTCCGGCGCAGCCGTGCGGACCGCGAGCGCGAAGCCCGACTCCGTCCACTCCTTGCGCTGCGCCTCGTCCAGCCGCCACCACGCGAGCTGCGCCGCGTGCCCGGTCTGGGCCATCGTCTTGCCCGCGCTCATCTCCAGCTCAGGGTTGAGCCACAGCACCGGCATCCCCGGCTCGGGCCTGCCGACCTCGGTGTTCTCCTCCAGATCCGTGCCGGAGACCTGCAGCTTGGCCAGCTCCTTCGGCCAGCCGTCCAGCGGGATCGGCGGGAACACCCGCACCTCCGCCTCCCGCCCCCGCACCGTGATGCCGGGCAGCTCCCCCGCCCGACGCCACTCCCCGCCCCTTGCCCGTCGGACCACCTTGCGGATCCGGGCGTCCTCCCAGGCCGCGACCCGCTCCGCCCACTCGCCGTCCACCTCGGTCACCCGGGAGTCGGCGAGCAGCGTCAGCACCGCCCGCGCCGAGGTCTCCAGCGCGTCCGTCCGCCCCGGCGGCGTCGCCCGCTCCAGCCGGACGACCAGCGGCAGCACGTACTGGGGCAACGCGTCGCGGTCCGCGGGGTCGGGTGCGTCATCGGGAGCGGGAACGGCGGCCGGGGCATCGAACGGAGAAGTCACCCGTCCAGCATGCCAGCCCCGCCCCCACCGACCCGGGCCGCCCCCGGACCGCTCCGGACTCCCCCGCGACCTCGCGACCTCGCGACCTCGCGACCCCGCTGCCCCGCTGCCCCGGGGGGAATCAGCGCAACCGCTGCCGGAGCTCGTCCACCGCCGCCCGGATCCCCGCGCTGTAGGCGTCCTCCGGCAGCGCGTCCAGGCTACGCACCGCCCGTTCGAGCTGCTCGCGCGCGAGGTCGGGCTCACCGAGCTTGAGGTGGTCGGAGGCCAGGTTGAGGTGCAACGAGGGGAAGAACGCCCGGACCTGGAGGGCGGACTCGTACGTCGCGGCCCGCTCGGCGGTCAGCGAGTCGGCCGCCGCGAGGGCCCGCCGGTCCCACTCCAACTCGGCCCTGGGGTCGTCCTGGAGGTCGGCCAGATAGTGCGCCAGGACGCAGCGGTGGAAGACGTCCCGTTCTCCCAGTTCCTCCCACAGCGCCTCGAAGCTGGCCCGCGCCTCGGCGGTCCGGCCGCGCTGCGCCGCCCGTACGCCGTTCAGCCCGAGCTCGAACCGACCCAGTGCCGACTCCCCGGCCCCGGGCTCCCCCGGAACAGACCGTTCCGGGCCGGGCCGCCCGGACCTCTCCGGCTCCGCCGACTCCCCCGAGGGCGTACCTCTCACACCAGACACATCGGACATACCCGCAGCCTAGCCGCCCGCCCACAGCGCCGCCCGGACCGCGAACCGCAGGAGCGGCCGGCGTCCGCTCAGCGCCGGTAGCCGCGCTGCGGGTCCCGCTCCTCCGCGTCCTCGTACATCAGGAACCACCCCTCGGGGTGCGTGGCCGCCAGCAGCACTTCGGTGCGCTGCTCCGCGCCGAGCTCCGGGTCCCCGTCGTCCGGCCCGTACACGCCGAACAGTTCGTCGTGGCAGCCGTCCCAGTCGTAGTCGTACAGGTCGGCCGGCAGGTCGCCCATCATGTCGGCCACCGACTCGGGCTGGGAGCCGAGCAGCGCCCGGGCATCCACCAGCGCCATCCGCAGCGCGATCTCCTCGGCCAGGCAGCGCGGCAGCGGCCACTCGCCGAGGGCGAGGTCGTCGGCGAGGTCGTCGAAGGTGCGGGCCATCGCACGCCGCCAGCCCCGGTGGAGCCGCCAAGTGCGTTGGGGCAGCCGGGCGAAGACCGTCCAGTCCACGTCCTCGCCGTCGACGACCGGCTCGTCCCCGTGTTCGTCGAGGTCGTCGTAGGCGGCATCGGCCAGGCCGAGCAACTGGGCGTGCAGCAGGCAGGCGGTGCGCGGGGTGAGGGTCCAGTCCGCGCCCGCGCCGCCGTCCTCGTCCTCGCCGTCCAGCGGGAACAGTTCGGCGAAGTCCGGCGTGAAGTCCTCGGTGACGCTGATCTCCAGCGTGCCGCCGATCGCCTCGACCCCGGGGATCGCGGCGACCAGCCGGTCGGGGTGCAGCAGCGCGCCGAGCGCCGCGTTGGCGTCCTCGGCGACCTCGCGCAGCAGTTCGCGGCGCTGGCCGGCCGGGTCGATGCCCTCGAAGTCCAGTTCCTCGACGGCCCTGATCGCGGCCGCGCGCAGCGCCGGCCAGTCGGTGATCCGCAGGCCCAGCACCACGGTCGCCTCGATCTCCGGCGCGCCGGAGTACTCTGCCGCGCCCGGCCCCTGCGGATGATCGCTTCGCTCGCCCATGGGGCTACGGTACGGCTTTTCCGCCGCCCGATCACCGGTCTGAACCAGCTTCCGGAGAGCTTCTCGGCCACCTCCCCGCCGCGCCTCTGTCACTCGAACGCACCACCCCGGCAGGATGGGCCCCATGGCTGACATCAACGAGTTCGGCGGCGGGCAGGGCCCGAACGCCGACGTCCTGGTCGTGACCACCAACGACATCCCCGGCTTCCGGGTCGACCACGTGATCGGCGAGGTCTTCGGACTGACCGTCCGCAGCCGGCACATCGGCAGCCAGATCGGCGCCGGGCTGAAGTCCCTGATCGGCGGCGAACTGCGCGGTCTGACGAAGACCCTGGTGGAGAGCCGCAACGAGGCGATGCAGCGGCTGGTGGAGCAGACCAAGGCGCGCGGCGGCAACGCCGTCCTGATGATGCGCTTCGACGTGACCGAGGCGGCGGACGTCGGCACCGAGGTGTGCGCGTACGGCACCGCCGTGGTGATCTCCCCGGTCGGCTGAGGCCCGCCGCCGCGCGCCTACCGCCGCCCCCCGCCGCCCCCTCGGCGCAGTCGGCGCAGTCGGCGCAGTCGGCGCCCCGTCGGAACCGGTCGCGGGAACAGCCAGCCGATCCCCGATGTTTCATGGGCGTGACTGTTTACGGCGCAACCAACGAGGCTGGACAGCGGCGCGTGGACGTCCTGGTGGTGGGCGCCGGACAGGCGGGCCTGTCCGCCGCCTACCACCTCCGCCGCCGCGGCTTCGCCCCCTACCGGGAAGGCGTCGACGGCGGCTTCGTCGTCCTCGACGCCAACGCCACCCCCGGCGGCGCCTGGGCGCACCGCTCGCCGTCCCTGCGGATGGCCACCGTGCACGGCTTCCACGACCTCCCGGACGCCGAGCTCCCGTCGCCCGACCCCGAGGCCAGCGCGCGCGAGGTGGTGCCGGGATACTTCTCGGCGTACGAGGCCCGGCACGCGCTCCCGGTGGTGCGCCCGGTCGCGGTTCGCGCTGTACGCGCCGAGTCCGAGCGCCCTGACTCCCGGCTGCTGGTCGAGACCGACCGCGGCGCCTGGTCCGCCCGCGCGCTGGTCAACGCCACCGGCACCTGGACCCGCCCCTTCCTCCCGCGCTACCCCGGCCGCTTCGCGGGCCGTCAGCTGCACTACGCCGAGTACCGCGGCCCCGAGGAGTTCGCCGGGAAGCGCGTCCTGGTGGTGGGCGGCGGCGCCTCGGCGATCCAGGTGCTGTCGGAGGTGGCGGTGGTCGGCGAGACGATCTGGGTCACCCGCTCCGAACCCGTCTATCACGAGGGTCCGTTCACCCCCGAGTACGGTCGCGCGGTGGTCGCCAAGGTCGAGGAGCGCGTCCGCCAGGGGCTGCCGGTGCGCAGCGTGGTGAGCGTGACCGGCCTCGGGCCCTCCGTCGCCTACCGCCGGGCGCAGGAGTTGGGCGCACTGCACCGTCGGCCGATGTTCGACCGGCTCACCGAGCACGGGGTGGCCTGGGGCGACGAGGAGACTGCCGTGGACGCGATCGTCTGGGCCACCGGCTTCCGTCCCGAGGTCGGCCACCTCGCCCCGCTCGGCCTGCGCTCCCCCGGCGGCGGCATCGCGCTCACCGGCACCCGCGCCACCGCCGACCCCCGCGTCCACCTGGTCGGCTACGGCCCGTCCGCCAGCACCATCGGCGCCAACCGGGCCGGTCGCACCGCCGTCAACGACCTGGTCAAGCTGCTCGGGGACCCGGCGAAGCAGCCCGCCCCGGCCGCGGTCTGACCGGCGGCGCCGACCCGACCCACCGAGGCGAGAACGACCCGTTCCGGCGCGCCGGCTGGTTGGAGGTCGCGGACGACGGCACCGCCCGCCGACTGCGCGGGCGGGGCCGACGGCGCTCACCGACGTCTTCGCGGTTCACCGCACCGAAATCCTCGGGGGGTGAAGGCCGTTCAGCGGTCGTAGTCGACCGTGACCCGGTCGGTGAGCGGGCGGGCCTGGCAGGTGAGGACGTAGCCGGCCGCGAGCTCCTTCTCCTCCAGCGCGAAGTTGCGGCGCATCTCCACCTCGCCCTCGGTGACCAGGGCCCGGCAGGTGCCGCAGACGCCGCCCTTGCAGGCGAACGGCAGGTCAGGCCGGGAGCGCTGGGCGCCGTCCAGGATCGAACGGTCGCGCGGGAGGGTGAGGGTGCTGCCGCGCCCGTCGAGGACGACGGTGACCTCGCTGCGCTCGCCGGGCGCGCCCTCGGCGTCGCCGTCCGCGCGGTCCCAGTCCTCGTCGCGCTCGGCGAGCGGCTCGTCCTCGGCGTGGAACAGCTCCTGGTGCACCCGCTCGCCCGGCACCTGCAGCTCGGCGAGCAGCTCCTTCGCTCCGGCGACCATGCCGAACGGGCCGCACAGCCACCAGTGGCCGACGCCGCCGACGTCCACCAGGGCCGTCAGCAGCGCCCGGACCCGCTCCGGGTCCAGCCGTCCGCTGAGCAGTTCGGCGTCCCTGGTCTCCCGGGAGAGCACGTGCACCAGCTGGAAGCGGCCGAGGTAGCGGTCCTTCAGGTCGGCCAGCTCGTCCGCGAACATCACGGTGTCGCTGCGCCGGTTGCCGTAGAGCAGGGTGACGGTGGAGCGGCGGTCGGCGGCCAGCACCGAGGCGGCGATCGACAGCATCGGGGTGATGCCGGAGCCGGCCGCGAGCAGCACGTGGTCCGAGGGGACCCCGAGTTCGGGGGTGAACAGGCCGGACGGGGTCAGCACCTCGACCTCCTCCCCGGGCCGGGCCTCGCGCACCAGCCAACGCGAGAAGAGCCCGCCGGGCACCTCGCGGACGGCGATCCGCAGCGGCCCTCCGACGGGAGCGCAGATCGAGTACGAGCGGCGCTCGTCGGCGCCGTCCACCACCTTGCGCAGGGTCAGGGTCTGCCCGGGCCGGAACGCGTACGCGGCCGTCAGGCCGTCCGGCACCGCGAAGGTCACCGCCACGGCGTCCTCGCACAGCCGCTCCACCCGCTCGATCCGCAGCGAGTGGAAGGTCGGGCGGCGGGCCGGGCGGACGGCCTCCGAGGAAGTCGCGGGACCGGCGGACGCCGTGGCACCCGTGACTGCGGTGGGCGAGGCGGCGGAGGCGGGCGAGGCGGCGGGCATTCTCAGATCTCCTTGACGCGTTCGAACGGCTCGCGGCAGGCGCGGCAGCGCCAGAGCGCCTTGCAGGCGGTGGAGCCGAAGCGGGACAGCTCCTCGGTGTCGGTGCCGCCGCAGTGCGGGCAGGGCACGGGGGCCGCGGCTCCCCTGCGGGTGGGGCCGAGGGCGAGCGGAACGGGACCGGGCGCGGACTCGCCGGCCGAGGTCGGGCGCGGCGGGGCGATACCCGCCTCGACGAGCTTGCGGCGGCCCTCCGCGGTGATCAGGTCGGTGGACCACGGCGGGTCCAGCCGCAGCCGCACCCGTACGTCCGGGTACCCGGCGGCGCGCAGCCGGCGGTCGACGTCGGCGGCCATCTCGGCGACGGCCGGGCAGCCCGAGTAGGTCGGGGTCAGCCAGGCGGTCACCGCGCCGCTGTCGCCGTCCACCCCGACTTCGGCCAGCACGCCCAGGTCGGCCAGGGTGAGCATCGGCAGCTCCGGGTCCGGGACGGCTGCGGCGACCGACCAGGCCAGGTCGCGGGCGGTGCCGGCGGAGCCGGCCGTCCCGGTCGAGCCTGCGGTGCCGGGGGTCCCGGCGGTCCCGGCGGTCCCGGCCGTGCCGGTGGTCCCGGCCGTGCCGGTCACCACGTCGCCCCCGGGTGTGCGCGGGCCACCACCTGCAGCTCGGCGAGCAGCGGGCCGAGCGCCTCGGTGTGCACCCCGTCCCGGCCGGCCCGGCCCAGGACGGTGGCCAGCGGCGGGACGTCCGGCACGGTCAGCCCGGCCTCGGCGATCACGGCGGCCAGCTCGCGCAGCACCGGCTCGCGCAGCTGCGCCGGGTCGACGCCGACCCGCAGCTCCACCGGGTGCGCGGTGAACAGCTCCTCCAGCAGCGGCCAGACCGCGTCCAGCCCGGCCTGCATCCGCTCCGCCGAGTACGGCGTGCCGTCGCCGAGCCGCAGCGTCCAGGCGGTGGCGTACTCGCGGTGGTACGCCAGCTCCTTGACGCCCCGGGCAGCGACCGCGGCCAGCACCGGGTCGGGGTGCGGGCCCAGCGCCTCGTACAGCGCGCCACGGGCGGTGGAGAACAGCAGCAGTCGGGCGATCGAGTACGCGAAGTCGCCGTTCGGGGTCTCCACCAGGCGGACGTTGCGGAACTCGTGCTCCTCCCGCCGGTACGCCAGGTCGTCCTCGGTGCGGCCGGAACCGTCGGCCTGGCCGGCCCGGGTGAGCAGCAGCCGGGCCTGGCCGAGCAGGTCGAGGCCGAGGTTGGCGAGCGCGACCTCCTCCTCGAGCTCGGGCGCCCGGGTGCACCACTCGATCAGCCGCTGCGCGAGGACGAGGGCGTCGTCGCCGAGCATCTGGCAGTAGGCGGCGAGGTCGTCACCGGCCAGGCCGGCGGGCAGGGCGGTGTCCACGCCGAGCAGCGGGTCGGCGAAGCCCGTCCCGTACGCCCAGCGGCCCTCGCCCTCGGGGCCGGGGGTGGCTCCGGCGAGGCTGAGGTAGACATGGTCGTCCTCGGTGGTGGACGTGGTGTGGTCGTGCACGGTGGCTCCCCCGTCAGATGTGCGGGACATCCTCGGGGATGTCGTAGAAGGTCGGGTGGCGGTAGACCTTGTCACCGCTGGGCTCGAAGAACGGGTCGCGCTCGTCCGGGGTGGAGGCGGTGATCGCGTCCGAGCGGACCACCCACAGGCTGACGCCCTCGTTGCGGCGGGTGTACAGGTCACGGGCGGCGAGCAGGGCCATCCGGTCGTCGGAGGCGTGCAGCGAGCCGACGTGGACGTGGTTCAGGCCGCGCCGGGGGCGGACGAACACCTCGTACAGCGGCCAGTCGGCCTTGGACTCGGTCACGTTCAGTTCTCCTGTTCGGGGGTGGGCCGCTCGGCGGGTGGGGCTTGTTCGGCGGCGCGCTTGGCGGCGTAGGCAACGGCCGCCTCGCGCACCCAGGCACCGTCCTCGTGCGCGGCCCGGCGTCGGTCGACCCGCTGGGCGTTACAGGGGCCCTGGCCGTGGATGACCCTGGTCAGCTCGGACCAGTCGGGCTCGCCGAAGTCCCAGCCGCCGCGCTCCTCGTTCCAGCGCAGCTCGGGGTCGGGGAGGGTGACGCCCAGGTGCTCGGCCTGCGGGACGGTCATGTCGACGAAGCGCTGACGGAGTTCGTCGTTGGTGTGGCGCTTGATCCGCCAGGCCATCGAGCGGGCGGTGTTCGGCGATTCGGCGTCCGAGGGGCCGAACATCATCAGCGACGGCCACCACCAGCGGTCCACCGCGTCCTGGACCATCCGGCGCTGGGACTCGGTGCCGCGCATCAGGGTCATCAGGAGCTCGTAGCCCTGGCGCTGGTGGAAGGACTCCTCCTTGCAGATCCGCACCATCGCGCGGGCGTACGGGCCGTAGCTGCAGCGGCAGAGCGGGACCTGGTTGCAGATCGCGGCGCCGTCCACCAACCAGCCGATCACGCCGACGTCGGCGAAGGTGAGGGTGGGGTAGTTGAAGATCGAGGAGTACTTCTGGCGGCCGCTGATCAGCTTCTCGGTGAGCTCGGCCCGGTCAACGCCGAGGGTCTCGGCGGCCGCGTAGAGGTAGAGGCCGTGGCCCGCCTCGTCCTGGGCCTTGGCCAGCAGGATGGCCTTGCGGCGCAGCGAGGGGGCCCGAGTGAGCCAGTTGCCCTCTGGCTGCATGCCGATGATCTCGGAGTGGGCGTGCTGGGCGATCTGGCGGATCAGGGTGGCCCGGTAGGCGTCGGGCATCCAGTCCCTGGGTTCGATCCGCTGCTCGGCGGCGATCACCGCGTCGAAGCGGTCCTCCGGCGTCTGCGCCGGGACCGCCTCGGCCACCTCTGCTGTCACCACGGTCCCCTCTCGTGTTCCCTGCTCTGGCTCCCCCACCGGCCCTGTGCGCCGGCGCCGGTGCGCCAACCGACTGACCGTTCGGTCGGTACCATTCTGCGTGGCGGGACGGAGGGATGGCAAGGGAGTGGGGAAAACGGGTGACAGCTGACAGAGTCTGAAATCTGTCAGCTGTCATCCGTCATCTGTTATCCGTTCGCCGTCTTCCGTTTTCTGTCAGCTGGCAGCCGCCGGCTGACAGTCGTCAGCCCTCCGCCGTCCGCCCTCCGCCGTCCGCCGTCCGCCGTCCGCCCTCGGCCGACCTGTCCCGGCTCATCCCTCCCCGCGATCACGCAGCCGGGGCAGCGGAACGGCCAGCAGCGCCGCCAGCAGGGCGATCCGCGGAGCGAGCTGGTCCAGCCGGATGTACTCGTGCCGGGCGTGCGCACCGGCGCCCACCGCGCCGAAGCCGTCCAGCGTCGGGAGCCCGCGCGAGCCGGGCAGATTGGTGTCCCCGGCCCCGCCCGCCGGGGCGCCGTCCAACTGCTGCCCGAGCACCGCCGCGAGCGAACGCACGTGCCGCAGCAGCGGATTGCCGGTCCGCTCGGGCCAGGCCGGCCGGCTGGACAGCACCTCCGTACGCACCCGCGCGCCCGGCCGCAGCGCGGTCAGCCGGGCGAGGTTGTCCAGCGTGCGGCGCTGTGCCTCCGCGGTGGAGAACCGCAGGCCCAGTTCGGCCTCGGCTCGTCCGGCGATCACGTTGGCCCGCGAACCACCGCTGATCCGACCGGCGTTGAGCTCCGTACCGGGCTGTCCGGCGAGGCCGCGGACCAGCACCAGCTGGTCGACGAGCTCGTCCACCGCCGACACCCCGTCGTGGGCGTCGTTGCCCGCATGGGCCTCCCGCCCGGTGACGGTGAGGCGCACCCGGGTGCTACCGCGCCGCGCGGTCTTCAGCCGCCCGTCCGGATGCGGCGGTTCCAGCCCCAGGGCGGCCGCCGCACCGCGCAGTTGGCGCTCGACGAGGCGCCGCCCGTCCGGGCTGCCGACCTCCTCGTCGGACACCACGACCAGCCGCACGGTGCGGTGCGGCCGCTCCCCCAGGTCCGCGAGCAGCGCCAACGCGCCCTCCAGGACGGCGAGTCCGCCCTTCATGTCGACCACACCTGGCCCGGTGAGCCGCCCGTCCTGCTCGGCCACCGGCCAGTCCGCCAGGGTGCCGACCGGCCAGACGGTGTCGTGGTGGCCGACGACCAGCAGGTGCGGCAGGGACTCGTCCCGGCCCTGCCACTCGATCACCAGATGGTCACCGGCCGGCCCGGGTTCTCGGCGGGCGGTGGCCCCGGTGGCGCGGAACCCGTCGGCCAACTCCTCGGCAAGCGCGTCGAGTCGGGGAGCGTCGCCGCTCGGCGACTCGATTCGGGCCAGGTCCGCGCAGCGCCGCCGGACGGCCCCCGCGAGGGTACGGGCCCGGGCGCTGAGCGCCTGCGGCAGCCCGGGCAGCGCCGCAGTGGTGCCGGAGGCGACGGCCGCGACAGGAGCGGCGGCCGGGCCCACCGCAGGACCGGCAGCGGCGGCCAGGCCCTCACCGTCGGCGGCGGCCGGGACCGCCCCCGGTACGCGGTCGGGCTCCGCGGCAGCACCCGGTGCGGCCGGCGGCCCGACGATCTGGGGACTCAACGCTCGCCTCCGCGGCCGCAGCCGGTATTCAGCGGCCGGACCGGGCGACCGCTCCCGCCCGGGTACCAGGCCCGGCCGGATCGCACCGGGCGGCCCGGAGGTCGGACGGCCCGTCGGAACGGCCCGTCCGGCCCAAGTGCGGTGGAACGGCTGGGCGGCGTGCTTGGCATTGCGTCCTCCTCGCTCGATCCGGTGCCCCGGTCCGCCCGGAGCCCCGTGCACGGCGGCTTCCTCACGGCGGGCGCAGTGGCCGGACCGCCGCAGGGAAGCCGAGATGTGAGCCTAGAAGAACCGTTCGGTTTCCTGCGAGGTGGCCCTGTTCCCAGCGTGCCGGTGCGGGCCCCGGCCTCGGTCACCCGTCGGAGGAAGCGGCGGGCGCTCGGCGCGCGGGCCTGGATCGGCGCGCGGGCGCGGTCGCCGGATCACGCCCATCTCCACCATGGACCCGCCGCCCGGGTTCGGCAGCGCAAACCGGCAAGGCACGGCATTTCCACGCCGGATGGGTGACAACGGCTCAGCGGGCGGTACCAACCGGAGGCACGCGACGGCTCAGGGAAGCCCGCGCCGCGGCCCGAACCGACCTCGGGAGAACATCCGCGTGAACGCCGACCGACGCTGCGCCCCGCCCTGCCCTCGCGAGCGCCCGCCGTCACACACCGTCCCCGACCAGCCCCGCATCGCGCGCGAGCAGCGCGGCCTGGACCCGGTTGGCCACCGCGAGCGCGGTCAGGATCCGGCTGACGTGCGCCTTGACGGTGCTCTCCCGCATCCCCAGCACGCCCGCGATCTCCGCGTTGGACAGCCCGTCGGCGAGTTCGCGCAGCACGTCGGTCTCGCGCGGGGTGAGCCCGGCGATCCGCCTCCGGGCGGCCACCGCCCGGGGCGCGCCGACCCGGTGGTACCGGTCGATCAGCCGTCGCGCGGCCGCGGGGTGCAGCATCCCCTGCCCGGAGGCGACCACGTGCACGGCCCGGGCGATCTCCGCGGGCGGGGTGTCCTTGAGCAGGAAGCCGTCGGCTCCGGCGGCGAGCGCCTGGTACACGTACTCGTCCAAATCGAAGGTGGTGAGCGCGATGATCCGGGGAGCGTCGGGGAGTTGGCGCAGGCGGCGGGTGGCGGCGATCCCGTCGAGCCGGGGCATCCGGATGTCCATCAGCGCGACGTCGATCCGGTGGCCGCGGGCCAGCTCGACGGCCTGCAGCCCGTCGGCGGCCTCGGCGACCACGGTCAGCGCCGGGTCCTGGGCGAGGAGGTCGACCAGCCCGAGGCGCACCAGCGCGTCGTCGTCGACCACCATCGTGCGGATCATGCGGCGTCCTCCGACTGCGGGGGCTGGGGGTGAGGGACCTGCGGGCGCGGGGGCTGCGGCCGGTCCGGCGCCGGCAGCCGGGCGGAGAGCCGGAAGCCGCCGGCGCCGTCCGGGCCCGCCTCCAGGTGCCCGCCCAGCGCGCCGACCCGTTCGCCGAGCCCCACTAGCCCGTACCCGCCGTCGCTGCCCGGCCCGTTCGGCGGGGCGTCGCCGGGGTCGTTGCGGACCTCGACGGTGGTCGCCGGCGTGCCGTAGCCGACCCGGACGGTGACGGGCGCGGCGTGCGCGTGCTTGCGGGCGTTGGTCAGTGCCTCCTGGACGACCCGGTGGACGGCCAGCCGGTGGGCGGTGGGCACGGCCTCCGGGTCGCCGGCCAGGGCGAGTTCGACCTGCTGCCCGGCCTGGTTCGCCTCGTCGACCAGGTCGGCGAGGTCACCCAGGGCGGGCGCCGGGACGCGCACGGGCGGGCTGGGCGCCGGCCCGGCGGGCACGAACGGTCCGTCCCCGACGGCGGGCCGCTCCAGCGGTTCGGCCCGCAGGGCGCCGATCACGTCGCGCAGGTCGTCGAGCGAGCGCGCGGCGGTGGTGCGCAGCAGTTCGAGGCGATGGGTGAGCCGGTCCGGGTCGGCGAGGACGGTACCGGCGCGGGCCTGGTCGCGCAGCACTCCGGCGTGCAGCACCAGCAGGCTCAACCGGTGGGCCAGCACGTCGTGCATCTCCCGAGCGATCCGGGCGCGTTCGGCGGACCGGGCCTGCTCGGCCCGCAACTCCCGCTCACGGCGCAGGCTATCGACCTGTGCGTGCAGGGCACGGATCAGCGCCCGGCGGCCGTGCAGCCACAGCCCGAAGGACAGCACGGCGCTCTGGAGGAGGAGTTGGGAGCCGGTGGTGCCCGCCCAGCCGACCAAGGAGTCGGCCCTGGCGGCGCTGACCAGCACGATGACCGCACCTGCGGCCACCGCCGGACCGGTCCGGCCGAGGGAGGCGAGGTGGGCGATGCTGAACAGACCGGGAAAGGCCCGGTTGAAAAGACTGCCGGTGAGCACCGGCAGGACGGCCGAGGCGGCCGGGGAGCGACGGGCGAACAGGAGCGAGAGCGCGGCGAGCGCGGCGAGCGCGGCCACCGCGGTCCGGTACGGGCGCAGCGGGCCGTCGGCGTGCAGCCACTGGAAGAGGCCCTCCTCGGCAGTGAGCACGAGGATGCCGAACAGCAGCAGACTGTCCAGCCAAAGCCTGCTGTCCGGGCCGTACCAGCCGAGCAGGCCTGTGCGCATCGAGCTCTCCCGTCCGCTTGAACCCGGCCCGTTTACGCCGGTTCGCGCCCGTCCGTACCCGTCCCCGCCCCCGCCGTACCCGTTCGCCCCCTCCACACCCCTCCGCGCCCGGCCATGCCCTCCGCATCCGTCCGCGCCCGCCCCTGCCCGTCGCGTCCGCTCGCCTCCGCATGCTCGATGCTACGGGCGGGCGCCGGCCCGGCACCCCTCCTCCCGGGCACCTGCTCCCTCGACTTTCGTCGGGGGTCGGCGCAGCTCACCGGCCGGTTCCGGGGCACCACGGCCTCCCTAGCGTCGACGGCATGACGACCGAACGCCTCCACCCCACCGCCGACTCCCTTCCCCCGCAGCACGGTTCGCAGCCCTCCCCGTACGGCGGGGACCGCCTGCTCTTCCTCGCCGAGCCGCTGCGCACCTTCCACGACACCGGCGCCCTTGCGCCGAGCGGGCCCGATCTGGTGACCGCGCTCGTGGTGCCTGCCGCCAGCCGTCCGAACCGGCCGATCTCGGTGCTGGAGGTCGGCGCCGGGACGGGCGTGGTGACCCGCCGACTGGCCCGGGTGCTCCGTCCGGGCGACCGGCTGCACGTGGTCGAGGCGAACCCCCGGTTCGCCGACCGGCTGCGCGAGGACCCGGTCCTGGCCGCACGCCACCCGGCGGTGGGGCTGCGGCTGTCGGCGTGCCGGGTGGAGGAACTGCCGGAGGCGGTCGGGGACGCGGGCCAGGGCGGCCAGGGCGGCGCCGGACGGTACGACGTGATCGTGTCCGGGCTGCCCTTCACCAACTTCGAGCCGTCCCTGGTCCGGGGCATCCTCGACCTCTACCTGCGGCTGCTGACCCCCGGGGGAGAGCTGACCTACTTCGGCTACCTCGGTACCACCACCGCGCGCACCCTCACCTCGGGGCGCCGTCGGGGCGCCCGCCACCGGGCGGTGGTGCGGCTGCTGCGCCGCTTCGAGGCCGCGTACGGGCTGGGCGAAAGCACGGTGTGGCGCAACCTCCCGCCCGCCCGGGCGTACCTGCTGCGCTCGCCGGGGCCGTACACCTGGCGGAAGCCCTCCGACGGGGCGGCACCCCCTGGCCGCGGTGCCCCGACTGCGGCAACCCCGGCCGCAGCAACTCCGGCAGCGGCGGCACGGCACCCCGGCAGGGAAGCCGTTCACCGAGAGCTCCGGTGCGAACAAATGACAAAAGACAGCGAACAGATTTTGAAATCTGTTCGGCGCCGTGTCATAGTGAGACCCGGGTCACACTGCCCTCCGCCACCCGGCGCCGCACTCGCCCCTGGAGTTCCCATGGCCTCGACCCCCCGCCCCGCCCAGCGCCGTCTCGGCGCCTCCGGACCGGTCACCTCCGCCCTCGGCCTCGGCTGCATGGGCATGTCCGATCTCTACGGCCCCGCCGACGAGACCGAGAGCATCGCCACCGTCCACGCCGCCCTAGACGCCGGGGTCACCCTCCTCGACACCGGCGACTTCTACGGCATGGGCCACAACGAGCTGCTGATCCACGAGGCCCTGCGCGGTCGCGACCGCGAGAGCGTGCAGATCAGCGTGAAGTTCGGCGCCCAGCGCGGCCCGGACGGCCAGTGGCTCGGCTACGACGCCCGCCCGGCCGCAACCAAGACCGCGCTCGCCTACACCCTGCGCCGCCTGGGCACCGACCACGTCGACGTCTACCGCCCGGCCCGGCTCGACCCGGACGTCCCGATCGAGGAGACCGTCGGCGCCATCGCGGACCTGGTCAAAGCCGGCTACGTCCGCCACATCGGCCTGTCCGAGGTCGGCGCCGACACCCTGCGCCGCGCCGCCGCCGTCCACCCGATCAGCGACCTGCAGATCGAGTACTCCCTGCTCACCCGCTCGATCGAGGCCGCCATCCTGCCCACCGCCCGCGAACTGGGCATCGGCATCACCGCGTACGGCGTGCTCTCGCGCGGCCTGCTCAGCGGCCACTGGAAGCCGGACCGCTCGCTCGCCGGCACCGACTTCCGCGGCGACAGCCCGCGCTTCCAGGGCGACAACCTGGCCCACAACCTCGCCCTGGTCGAGGCGCTGCGCGCGGTCGCCGACGCGAAGGGGGTCAGCGTGGCCCAGGTGGCCATCGCCTGGGTCTCGTCCCGCGGCGAGGACGTCGTCCCGCTGGTCGGCGCCCGCCGCCGGGACAGGCTGGCCGAGGCCCTCGGCTCGCTTGACGTCGCCCTGACCGCCGCCGACCTCACCGCCATCGAGGCCGCCGTCCCCGCCGGCGCCGCCGCCGGTGACCGGTACGCTGCCGCGCAGATGGCGCGCCTGGACAGCGAACACTGACCCGGCCACGCCGGCCGAGCCCCAGGCCGACCGGCGGCACCCCGACCGCACGACCCTTAAGGACGGCCCCCGTGACCACGGACACCGCACTCACCGCCGAGCAGATCCTGATCGCGGCGGAGGATGTCCTCCGGCGGTTCGGCCCGGCCAAGGCCACCGTCGTGGACGTCGCCCGGGAACTCGGCGTCAGCCACAGCAGCGTCTACCGCCACTTCCCCAGCAAGGCGGCCCTGCGCGAGGCGGTCACCCAGCGCTGGCTCGACCAGGCGCACGTCGAGCTGAAGGCCGTCATGAACGACGGCGGCGGCGCCGCCGACCGCCTCGGACGCTGGCTGACCACGCTGTTCGCGGCCAAGCGGAAGAAGGCCCTGGACGACCCGGAGCTGTTCGCCACCTACATGGTGCTCGTCGAGGAGAACAGCAGCACCGTCGAGGCGCACATCGACACGCTGGTCAGGCAGATCGCCGAGATCTTCCAGGACGGCGTGGACGCCGGGGAGTTCAAGCTCGCCCACATCCTCAACACCGCCCGCGCGGTCTTCGACGCCACCGCCCCCTTCCACGATCCCGCCTACGCGTCCACCTGGTCCGAGCCCACCGCGGACGAGCGCTTCAAGGCCGTCTGGAAGCTCGTCCTCGGCGGGCTGAAGGCCAAGTAGCCGCCCGACCCCTCGAATCGACCCGCCGACTCGAATCGTCCGCCGTCGAATCGTCCGTCGTCGAATCGTCGAGGCGCCGGCCGCCGGAGCGAAATCCGGTCGCCGGCACCTCGACGCCTCCGGCAGACTGCGGCCCACAGTTGATCTCACCTGGAGGATGACATGCGTGCGGCCGGCCCGGTCCTGGACAGCCTGCGGGGGCTCACGCTCGGCGACGCCTTCGGCGACCGGTGGTTCTCCGTCCCGGTCGACGAGGCCCCCGCCCAGCTGGCCGCCCGCCTGGCCCGCCCGGCGCCCTGGCACTGGACGGACGACACCGCGATGGCCCTCGTCCTGGTCCGCCACCTCGCGGTCCACGGCGAGGTCCGGCAGGACGCGCTGGCCGGGGAGTTCGCGGCCGAGTACGCCCGCGAGTACCAGCGCAAGTACGGTCCGTCGATGCACCGGGTGCTGCGCGGGATCGGCGCAGGCGGGGACTGGCGCGCCGTCACCTCGGGCCAGTTCGAGGGCCAGGGCTCGTACGGGAACGGCGCCGCGATGCGGGTCGCCCCGCTGGGTGCCTGGTTCGCCGAGGACCTGGACGAGGTCGCCCGGCAGGCCGAACTCCAGGCGCTCACCACCCACTTCCACCCGGAGGCGGCGGCCGGGGCGGTCGCGGTCGCGCTCGCTGCGGCGCTCGCCGTCCGGAGCCGGGGCGGGCGTCCGCCCGGCCGGGCCGAACTGCTTGCCGAGGTCGCCGGGCGACTGCCGGACAGCGACGTCCGCTCCGGTCTGCGGACCGCCGCCCGGCTGCCGGAGCACACCAGCACCCGGCACGCCGCCACCGTGCTCGGCTCGGGCCTGCTGATCTCCGCCCCGGACACCGTCCCGTTCGCGCTCTGGTCCGCCGCCGGGCGGCTGGACTCGCTGCCCGGGGCCATCTGGCACACCCTGGAGGGCTGGGGCGACATGGACACCACCTGCGCCATCGCCGCCGGCGTGGTGGCCGCCCGAACCGGGCTCGCCGACGTCCCGGCCCCCTGGCACACCGCCTGCGAGGACCTCCCCGGCTGGGTCGCCGAGCTGTAGACGCCGAGCCGTGGGCGCCGAGGCGCGCACGACCTTCCCCGACGCGCTGGACCGGAGCACGCCGACGGGCCGGTCCCCGGAACTCCGCCCCCGGAGGCACCGGCCCGTCGATCCGTGCCCGACGCGCCGGTCAGCGGCGCGAGTTGCCGAACAGCAGCCGGTAGACGATCAGCAGCACCAGCGCGCCGCCGATCGCGGACAACCAGGTCGGCCCGTCGAAGAAGCGGGCCGTGATCGACCGGTGCATGAAGTGCGACGCGATCCAGCCCCCGACGAAGGAACCGGCGATCCCGATCAGGGTCGTCACGATCAGGCCGCCCGGGTCCCGCCCCGGCAGCAACAGCTTGGCCAGGGCTCCGGCCACCAGGCCCAGCACGATCCACGCGATGATGCTCATCCGACCCATCCCTCCCGTCCGTGGCGCGACGGCCCCGTCCCGCGCGCCCTGCCCCGAAGGACGCCGTCCCCACCGGCCCGGTTCCGACCGGCCGGGGCGAGCGGCGCGATCCGGCCAAAGCCCTGGCGGCCGGGGAGGCGGCGGCTCACGGATGACAGCTGACGGATGACAGATTTCATCATCTGTCATCCGTCAGCTGACATCTGTTGGCCGTTGTCTGTTGACCGTTGCCTGTTGGCCGTCATCCGGTCAGCCGGTCGCCCGTCCCGCCCTGCGACCGGGGCTCAGGAGGAGGTACAGCACCGAGGCGGAGGCGAAGCCGACTGCCCAGCCGTAGTCGGCGAGGGGCTTGAGGAAGGGAATCACGCCGTCGACCGGGAAGGGCCCCTGCTTCGCACCGTGGTCGTCGAGGGCGGAGTACGAGCCGCCGACCGCCAGCAGGCCGCCGACCAGCAGGGCGGTGACCGCCCGCCAGTTCCAGCCGGCCGCATACCAGTAGGCACCGAACGGCCGGTAGAGGTCGGCGAGTTGGAGGCGGGTGCGGCGCAGCACCCAGTAGTCGGCGATCAGCACCCCGGCGACCGTTCCGAGCAGGCCGCCGACCACGCCCAGCCAGACGTAGATGTAGACGTGCGGGTCGGCGGTCAGCTTCCACGGGAAGATCGCGATCCCGACCACGCCGGTGATCAGCGCCCCGGTGCGGAAGTTGATGAGCCGGGGCAGCAGGTTGGTCAGGTCGTAGGCCGGCGAGACGACGTTGGCGGCGATGTTCACCGACAGCGTCGCGACCAGGACGGTCAGCAGCGCGAACAGGACGGCCACCGGGCTCTCCATCTTCGCGGCGAGCTCGATCGGGTCCCACACCGGCTCGCCGTACACCGCCTCCGACCCGGAGGTGACCAGCACGGACAGCAGCGCGAAGAGCGTCATCGTCGTCGGCAGGCCGAGCGCCTGGCCGCGGACCTGGGCGCGCTGGCTGCCGCCGAAGCGGGTGAAGTCGGGGATGTTGAGCGACAGCGTGGACCAGAACCCGATCATTCCCATCAGCGACGGGAAGAAGACCTTCCAGAACCCGCCGCTCCAGCCCAGCTTGGACGGCTGGTCGAGCAGCGGCCCCAGTCCGCCCGCCTTGACCGCGATCCACACCAGCAGGGCGAGCGCGCCGACGATGACGAACGGCGCCGCCCAGTTCTCGAAGCGCCGCAGCGCCTCCATCCCCCGGGCGATGATGACCATCTCGACCAGCCAGAACAGCAGGAAGGAGGCCCACTGCGTCCACGGGTATCCGCCGAACTCCGTCGCCGTGCGCCATGAGTCGCCGAACAGCTTGCCCGCCAGCAGGAAGACCCCCTCGCCCCCGATCCAGGTCTGGATGCCGAACCAGGCGCAGGCCACCGCCGCCCGGACGAGCGCGGGCAGGTTGGCGCCGCGCAGTCCGAACGATGCCCGGGCGAACACCGGGAACGGGATGCCGTACTTGGTGCCCGCGTGCCCGGTGAGCAGCATCGGCGCGAGCACGATCAGGTTGGCGAGTGCGATGGTCAGCACCGCCTGCTTCCAGTCCATGCCGATCGCGACCAGGCCCGAAGCGAGCGTCCAGGACGGGATGTTGTGGGCCATACCGACCCACAGCGCGAGGAAGTTGTACGTGGTCCAGGTGCGCTGCCGCACCGGGACCGGCCGGAGGTCGTCGCTGGTGAATCCGTTGGGCGGCAACACCCCCTCGGCCGGGTCGAGTTCGACCCGGCCGTCGGAGTGCTGCCGATGTCTTCCGCCGCCGGTCGCGGTGTCGGCCATGGGCAACTCCCGTCTGCCGAAGGGGATCAGAGGTGGGGGATGACGTCCGTTCCGTACGCGTCGGTGGTCGCCTCGACCGCGTCGTGCATGGCGTAGACGGCGAACTGGTCGACGCCGAGCGAACGGAGTTCGGCGAGCCGGGCACGCTGGGTCTCCACCGGCCCGATCAGGCAGAAGCGGTCGACGATCTCGTCCGGGACGAAGGCCGTGTCGGGGTTCCCGGCGCGGCCGTGGTGGCTGTAGTCGTAGCCCTGACGGTTCTTGATGTAGTCGGTGAGGGCGTCGGGCACCAGGTCGGAGTGCTCACCGTAGTGGCTGACCAGGTCGGCGACGTGGTTGCCGACCATCCCCCCGAACCAGCGGCACTGCTCGCGGGCGTGGGCGAACGCGGCGGGCGAGTCGTCCGCCGTGACGTACGCGGGCGCGGCCACGCAGATGGCGACCGAGGCCGGGTCCCGGCCCGCCTCGACGGCCGCCTTCCGGACCGCCTTGACCATGTACTCGGTGAGGTAGGGGTCCGCCAACTGCAGGATGAATCCGTCCGCCTGGCGACCGGTCAGGGCCAGAGCCTTCGGTCCGTAGGCACCCATCCAGATCGGCAGCGAGGCGCCGGGGCCGACCCACGGCAGGTGCATCTCGGTGCCGTCCACCTCGACGGTGCGCCCTTCGGCCAACTCCTTGACCGCGTGCATGGCCTGGGAGAGCCGGTCGAGGGTGGCGGGGCGCCGCCCGGCGACCCGCATGGCGGAGTCGCCGCGGCCGATGCCGCAGATCGTCCGGTTGCCGTACATGTCGTTGAGCGTGGCGAACAGGGAGGCGGTGACCTCCCAGGTGCGGGTGGAGGGATTGGTGACCATCGGGCCGACGGTCAGGCGCTCGGTCTCGGCGAGGATGCGGCTGTAGATGACGAAGGGCTCCTGCCACAGCACGCAGGAGTCGAAGGTCCAGCCGTGGCTGAACCCGGCCTGTTCGGCGCGGACCATCCGGTCGATGAGCAGGCGCGCGGGCGGGTCGGTCTGCAGGACGAGGCCGATGTCCATGGGGGCTCCGGGGGAAGGGGTGTGAGGGCTGGCCCGGGGCCGGCGCGCACGGCGCGCGGCACGGCCCCGGGTACGTGTACGAGGACGGGAGGGAGACCCGGGGAAGGGGTCAGGTCAGGTACTGGCAGGTGTCGCGGCGCAGGAAGGTGCCGTGCCCGGCACGGCCGAGCCAGCGGCCGTCGTCCAGCACCACGGTGCCGCGCGAGAGCACCGTCCGTGCCCGGCCGGTGAGTCGGCGGCCCTCGTAGGCCGAGTAGTCCACGTTCATGTGGTGGGTGGCGGCGGAGACGGTCTGCACGGCGGTCGGGTCGTAGACGACGAGGTCGGCGTCCGCACCCGGCGCGACGGTGCCCTTGCGCGGGTGCAGCCCGAACATCCGGGCCGGGGTGGTGCAGGCGATCTCGATCCAGCGGCGCCGGCTGATGCGCCCGTCCACCACGGCCTGGTGCAGCAGGTCCATCCGGTTCTCCACGCCCGGGAGGCCGTTGGGGATCTTCGAGAAGTCGCCGCGGCCGAGCTCCTTCTGACCGGCGTAGCAGAACGGGCAGTGGTCGGTGGAGACCACCTGGAGGTCGTTGGTGCGCAGACCACGCCAGAGCGCCTCCTGGTGCTCGCGCGGCCGCAGCGGCGTGCTGCACACGTACTTGGCGCCCTCGAATCCGTCCGCGCCCTGCTCGGCGAGGTTGTCGGTGGAGAGGAAGAGGTACTGCGGGCAGGTCTCGCCGAAGACGTTGAGCCCGGTGTCCCGGGCCCGGGCGAGTTCGTCGAGCGCGGAGGCGGCGGACACGTGCACGACGTAGAGCGGGCTGCCGGCCACCTGGGCGAGCTTGATCGCCCGGTGGGTGGCCTCGGCCTCCAGCAGTTCGCGCCGGACCTCGCCGTGGAAGCGCGGGGCGGTGCGCCCGGCGGCGAGGGCCTGTTCGACCAGGACGTCGATGGCGATGCCGTTCTCGGCGTGCATCATGATCAGCCCGCCGTTGGCCGCCCCGCGCTGCATGGCCCGCAGGATGCGGCCGTCGTCGCTGTAGAAGACGCCGGGGTAGGCCATGAAGAGCTTGAAGGAGGTGGACTCGCCGGAGTCGACCAGCGCGTCCATCTCCTTGAGGACGGCGTCGTTGACGTCCGAGACGATGGTGTGGAAGGCGTAGTCGATCGCGCAGTTCCCCTCGGCCTTGGCGTGCCAGGTGTCCAGGCCCTCGCGCAGCGCACCGCCGACCGGCTGGACGGCGAAGTCGACGATGGTGGTCGTGCCGCCCCAGGCGGCGGCGCGGGTGCCGGTCTCGAAGGTGTCGGAGGCCGCCGTGCCGCCGAACGGCAGTTCCATGTGGGTGTGGGCGTCGACGCCGCCCGGGATGACGTAGTGGCCGGTGGCGTCGATGACGGTGTCGGCGGTCCAGGCCTCGGCGGCGGCGCTGCCGGTGGCGGCCAGGGCGGCGACGCGCTCGCCCTCGATCAGGACGTCGGCGTGGAGTTCGTCGGTGGCGGTGATGACGAGGCCGCCGCGGACGACGGTGCGCTGCTGCGGGTCGCGGGTGGTCATCAGCGGTGCTCCTCAGGCCTCGGCAAGCGGTCCGTAGGCGTCGGGCCGGCGGTCGCGGTAGAACGCCCACTGCTGGCGGACCTGTTCGATCAGCCCGAGGTCGAGGTCGCGGACGACGAGTTCCTCCTCCTTGTCGGAGGCGACGTCGCCGACGAACTGGCCGCGTGGGTCGACGAAGTAGGAGGTGCCGTAGAAGTCGTTGTCGCCGTACTCCTCGGTGCCCACCCGGTTGATGGCGGCGACGAAGTACTCGTTGGCGACGGCGGCGGCCGGCTGTTCGAGCTGCCACAGGTAGGCGGACAGGCCACGGCTGGTGGCGGAGGGGTTGTAGACGATCTGCGCGCCGGCCAGCCCCAGGGCGCGCCAGCCCTCGGGGAAGTGCCGGTCGTAACAGATGTAGACGCCGACCTTGCCGACGGCGGTGTCGAAGACGGGCCAGCCGAGGTTGCCGGGCTTGAAGTAGTACTTCTCCCAGAAGCCCTTGACCTGCGGGATGTGGTGCTTTCGGTACTTGCCGAGGTAGCTGCCGTCCGCGTCGACCACCGCGGCGGTGTTGTAGTACACCCCGGTCTGCTCCTCCTCGTAGACCGGCACGACGATCACCAGGCCGAGTTCGCGGGCGAGGTCCTGCATCCGGCGCACGGTCGGGCCGTCCGGGACGGCCTCGGCCCAGCGGTAGTGCTCGGGCTCCTGGACCTGACAGAAGTACGGGGAGTTGAAGACCTCCTGGAAGCCGATGATCCTGGCGCCCTGGGCGGCAGCCTCGCGGGCGTACCGCTCGTGGAGCGCGATCATGCTCTCCTGGTCGCCGGTCCAGCGGGTCTGGACGAGCGCGGCACGGACGATCTGCGACATGGGTACCTCCGCAACTCCGCGTCCCGGCCGTGCGGTCGGGCCCGCGGTCTGAGGGTTGACGGGGCGGTCTCGTCCTGCGGGTCCGCTCGGGGAACCGCAGGGGTCTACGTGATGGGTCTACGTGCGTAGAAAGCGATCTGTAGACGGTAGGCCGGGCCTCGGTGGCCTGACAATACGTCGGCGGTAACGCGTCTGGGGCGATCTTGTTACGCGGACACGCGATCAGTCCCGAGTGGGATGAAACGCTCATCTACCCCGGAAGTGACCTCCTTACTCATTCGAGTGAAGGGGGGCACCAGGGGTGCGGAATCCGCCACGGCGGGGTAAGACGCGCGTGGGCGCTTCGACGGTCCGTCATCTGACGTCGGCGCAGCGCCACTTCGGGTATCAGGAGATCGTTCGGGGATCAGGCGCAGGGGTCGACGGTCGGCAGGAAGGCCGAACGCGGGGGGGGGTACGAATGGCAGCGGTCGAGGGGCACGAGGAGCGTACGGCGGACACCACGGCACCAGCGGCACCGGCGGCACCGGCGTGCGCATCGGCGCCGAACGGAACGGCCGGGGCGGCTCGGGCAGCCGGACCGGTCGCGACAGCCGGAGGCGACGGCCCGGCGGGGCGGCCGCCGGCCCTGCCCGCCTGGGCAGGCCTGCTGCTCTCCCTCTCGGCCCTGCTGCCGATCGCCCTCGGCCTCCTGCTGAGCCGGTCGCCAGCGCCGCGGACCGGCCTGACAGCCCTGCAACTGGCCGGTTCGCGGGCGGCCGCCGCGGCGGTCGTCGGCGAGCACTCCTCGGCGTACCGGGCCGCCCTGCGCGCCGAACCCTGGCTGATCAGCGGCTACGGGCTGACGCTGGCGGCCGCCGCACTGCTGGGCGGGTACGTGATCGGGCGGCGGCTCCGGGTCGGCCCGGTGCTCGCGGTCGGGGCCGCGGGCCTGCTCGCCGCGGGCTGCGACCTCGCGGCGAACGTCCTGCTGCGCATCGGGCTCGACCACGGCGGCTCCGACACCCCGTTCGCGGTGGCGGCGGCGCTCGCCACCGTCGCCTGGCTGCTGCTCCTGCCCGCCGGGGTGACCGCCGCGGGCCTGCTGGCGGTGACGGCCGCCCGGGCGGTGCGCGGCCTCCGGCCCCGGGCCGCCAAGCCCGCCGACGACGCCGACCCCCAGCGCCCGGCACTCATCCCGCCGTGGCCGGTGGCTCCGCGGCACGGCCAGCCCCGGCGCGGAGCACCGCAGCAGGACACACCGGCCGACGCCCCCGGCGCCCACACTCACTGGCACGACGCGGGCCGGGTGCCACCCGGCCGCGAGCCCGCCGAGCTGGGCTTCTGCGCCTCCGGCGGCGGCATCCGCTCGGCCTGCGTCACGCTCGGCGCGCTGCAGGCGCTGCGCCCGTGGCTGAAACGCGCGCGCTACCTGGTCTCCGTCTCGGGCGGCGGCTACACCGTGGGGGCGCTGCAGCTCGCGCTCAGCGACTCCGCGCCCGGCAGCCCGGTGCGCGCCGTCTCGGGTCTGACCGCCGACACCGTGATGGAGCCCGGCTCCCCGGAGGAGGACCACCTCCGCCGCCACAGCAAGTACATCGCCGACGGCGCCGGCGAGTGGCTGGTCGCCCTCGGGACGCTGCTGCGCGGTGTGCTGTCGGCGCTCACCCTGCTGCTGGCCGCCGTCCTGGTGCTCGGCCTCGGCCTCAGCCGCTTCTACCACGCCGTCCCGCTCACCGACCTGGGCGCCCTGGCGGCCGCCGGCCTGCGCCACCCGGGCGCCGCACCCGGCGCCCTGACGTTCCGAACGCCCTCGCTGGCCGCACTCGGCACGCTGCTGGCGGCCGCCGCCGGCTGCTGGCTGCTGTGGCTGCTGGCCTTCCCGCCGCTCGGCTGGCACGCGCTGCTGCCGCGTGCACTGCGCCGGCTCAACTACGCCGCGCTCGCGCTCACCGGCCTGCTGACCGTCGGCGTGCTGGCCGTGCCGGGCCTGGCCTGGGGCGCGGTCCGGCTCCAGCAGGCGATGGCTGCCGGCCCGCAGCTGACCGGCGCCGGGCTCAGCCTGACGGTCGTGCTCAGCTACCTCGCCCTGCTGCTCGGCATACTGTGGCGCGACCGCCGGGCGATCGGCCGGGGCGTGAACGTCCTCGGCGGGGCGCTGCGCGGCGCGGGCCGCCTCGGCGGCGGACTGGCCACCGACCTCCCCCAGTACCTCGTGGTGTGGGCGGCCCTCGCCGCGCTGACGGTCGGCGCGCTGCTGGCCCTCGGCTGGGCGGTCGCCACGGGGTACGCCTGGCCGACGATCGTCCAGGTGCTCTTGCCGCTGCTGCTCGGCGCGGTCGGGCTCAACCTCGACCAGACCTGGATGAGCCTGCACCCGTTCTACCGGCTGCGCCTGGCCTCGGCGTTCGCCGTGCGCCGGGTCACCGAGGGCGGCCGCACGCTGGCCCGCCGGTACGACTTCTACCGGGAGCAGACCTGGCTGAGCCACTACGCCGCCCGGCACCCCGGCTTCCCGCAGGTGATCTTTTCGGCGGCGGCCAACCTGTCCGGCAACTCCCGTACGCCACCCGGCCGTCGGGCCGTCTCCTTCTCGCTCTCCCACGACTACGTGGGCGGTCCGGACGTCGGGTACGCACGCACGGACCTGCTGGAGCGGCGCACCCGCCGCCACATCGCCCGCGACCTCACCGTTCAGTCGGCGATGGCCGTCTCCGGCGCGGCCTTCTCCTCCGCGATGGGCCGCCAGTCCCGGGTCTACCAGGGCCTGTTCGCGGTGACCAACGCCCGGCTCGGGACGTGGCTTCCCAACCCGGCCCGGCTCGGACCGGCCTGGTCCGGCACTCCGGACTGGCGCCGCGCCGGGGAGCCCGCCGTCCGCCGGCTCCCGTACCAACTGCGGGAGCTGACCGGCCGGTTCCCGGTGGACGACCGCTTCCTGCTCACCACCGACGGCGGGCACTACGAGAACCTCGGCCTGGTCGAACTGCTGCGGCACCGGGTGCGGACGGCGGTGAGCATCGACGCCAGCGGGGACTCCGGTTACGCGGGCAACCTGGCCTCCGCGATCACCCTGGCCCGGGAGGAGCTTGGCATCGTCATCACCCTGCACCAGCCGGAGCGGCTGATCCCGGGCAGCGCCGCCGCCGACCGGGGCGCGGACGACCCTCCTCTGCGGGGGCTGGCGGCCCAGCTCGCCGACCGGCTCTCGGCGCGGGGTGTGGTCACCGGGGACATCCACTACCCGGCCATCGACGGCGAGCCGGACTCCGAGCGGCGGGGCACCCTGATCGTCCTCCAGGCGGTGCTGACTGCCGACATGCCGTACGAGCTGCACTCCTACGCGGTGGCCAACCGGGCCTTCCCCAACGACGGCACCAGCGACCAGTGGTTCGACCATCAGCAGTTCGACGCCTACCAGACGCTCGGCCGCTACCTGGGCGAGCAGGCCGGGCCGGTGATCGAGCAGGCCCTCGCGGCCACCGCGGACGGCTCCGTCCCGCCCGCCGCCGCGCAACCTCCGGAGGACCTGGCCCCGACGGCGTCCGGCCAGTCGGTGGCGGTCCCACCGGCGCCGCGTTGTCCTACGGAGGGGTGAGTCGCAGCTTCGCGTCGCGGTCGAGCCGGGGAGTCGGAGAGCCGAGAAGTCGGGGAGTCCGGCAGTCGACGCCTGGGGTTAACAGGGTGCAACAGACGGGCGCCCCGGCTTGACTTCGTCCGACCGGCTCGGAAAGGATCCGACGCATGGACACCGGCACCACTCTGGTCTGCCGCCTGCACGTCGATCTGCGACGCCAGGCGAGTTCCATCTGTGCCTGTTGACCTTGGTCCGCTCCGCCGGTCCCGCCCTGTGACCTCAGCCAGGGCCCGTGCCGCGCACCCGCACCCGCAGTTCTGAATCCCGCCCGCCCGGCGGCACCCGTGCGTGCCGTGACCGGTCGCTCCGCTGCCACACCACCGGCCCGGGCGCACCCCTGCCGACGTTCCCGCCGCACCCGAGGACGCCCCATGAGCCCGGACCTCGTCTCCGAGACCCCACCGCACGCCCTTCACGCCCCGAGCCCCCCGAAGGCCCCCCGCACCCCGAGCGCCCCGAACACGCCGCTCAGCCCTGACGCCCTGCGGACCGTCGTCCGCGAGCTGGCCGAACAGCCCGAGCAGTGGATCCACCTGGTCCGGCTCTCCACCGACGAGCGCTGGTACCAACGGCTGGTGGCCGAGGACGACCACGAGGTCTGGCTGATCAGCTGGCTACCCGGCCAGTCGACCGGCTTCCACGACCACGGCGGCTCGCGCGGCGCGTTCACCGTCGCCCTCGGCGAGTTGGAGGAGCTGTCCCTCGGCGGCCCGGACCAGGGTCTGCTGATCCGCCGGGTCCCGGCCGGAACCGCCCGCGCCTTCGGCCCGGAGTACGTGCACGACGTGCGCAACACCGCCTCCGGCCCGGCCGTCACCCTGCACGCCTACTCGCCCCCGCTGAGCTCGATGGCGCACTACGACCTGCGGGCCGGCGGGCTCGTCCGCACCTCGGAGGAAGGACCGGAGCAATGGTGACCACGATCGACGACCTGGTGGAGCGGGCCCGCGAGGGCGTCCACCGCCCGCGCGCCCGGGAGGCGTACCAGTCCCAGCTGGACGGCGCTCTGCTGGTGGACATCCGTCCGGCGGCGCAGCGGGCGGCCGAGGGCGAGATCCCCGGCGCGCTGATCATCGAGCGCAACGTCCTGGAGTGGCGGCTCGACCCGACGGGCAGTCACCGGATCCCCGAAGCCTCGGGCTACGACGTCGAGGTGATCGTGGTCTGCTCCGAGGGCTACGCCTCCAGCCTGGCCGCGGCCTCGCTGCGCGAACTGGGACTGCACCGGGCGACCGACCTGGACGGCGGATTCGTCGGCTGGGCGGCCGCGGGACTGCCGACGCGTCAGTAGCCGCCCCGGCGGCTGGGACGGCGTCATGCCGCGTGCCGGTCCGTAAATCAGGGACAGGAGATGATGCAGGTCATAGTCTGATCAGAGTTTCCGCCGGTCTGAAGCTGGGCAGCCACGCGGGCGGAAGAACGCCCGGGCGGTGCAACCGCCGTCAACCGAACAAACCACGAGCCGAACGAGCTGCAAGAGCCAGACGAACCAGACGAGCCGAACGACCGAAAGACACAGGCGCCGCCTCGCCGGGGCGCCCTGACGAGGAAACACTCCGTGATCAGATTCGAGGGCGCCGGCAAGCGCCACCCCGACGGCACCGTCGCGGTCGAGGGACTGGACCTGGAGGTCCCGACCGGTCGGATAACCGCCCTGGTAGGACCGTCCGGCTGCGGCAAGACCACCCTGCTGCGCATGGTCAACCGGATGGTCGAGCCCACCTCGGGCCGGGTGCTGCTGGACGACACCGACGTCGCGAAGCTGGAGCCCGCCAAGCTGCGTCGCGGCATCGGGTACGTGATCCAGCAGGCCGGGCTCTTCCCGCACCGCAAGGTGATCGACAACATCGCCACCGTCCCGTACCTGCTCGGCTGGGACCGCAAGAAGGCCCGCGCCCGGGCCGCCGAACTGCTCGAACTGGTCGGGCTCGCACCCGAGACCGCCAAGCGCTACCCGTTCCAGCTGTCCGGCGGCCAGCAGCAGCGGGTCGGCGTGGCCCGGGCGCTGGCCGCCGACCCGCCGGTGCTGCTGATGGACGAACCGTTCAGCGCCGTCGACCCGGTGGTGCGGACCGGGCTCCAGGAGGAGCTGCTGCGGCTGCAGTCCGAGCTGCACAAGACGGTGCTGTTCGTCACCCACGACATCGAGGAGGCCGTCCGGCTCGGCGACCAGGTCGTGGTGCTGCGCGAGCACGGCCGGATCGCCCAGCTGGCCGACCCGCACACCCTGCTGACCTCCCCCGCCGACGAGGGCGTGGCCGCCTTCCTCGGCCGCGACCGGGGCCTGCGCGGTCTCGGCCTGCGGCCCGCGGCGGCCGTCGAGCTGCGCCCGGTGGGCGACGGACTCCGCCACGGCGGCTGGGAGTTGGTCCTGGACGACGAACGTCGCCCGATCGGCTGGGTCGACCGCGGCACGGGCAGCACCGAGCTGCAGCCCGCCGCCGGCTTCCGCCCGGACACCGACACCCTGCGTGCCGCTCTGGACGCCGCCGTGCTCTCCCCCGCCGGGATCTCGGTCGCGCTGGACGCCGACGGGCGGGCGATCGGCACGGCGAGCCGCGAGGCCGTCCTCGCCGCGCTCGCGCCGGCCGACGGCGGGCCCGTCACCGTGAGGAAGCCGGGCCCGGCGGACGCGGCGCGAACGGCGGACGCGGTGGGTACGGCGGACGCGGTGGGTACGGCGGACGCGGTGGGTACGGCGGACGCGGTGGGTACGGCGGACGCGGTGGGTACGGCGGACGGAGCCGACAGTGGACGATGAACCGATCGTCCGCTGGTACTGGATCGGCGACCACCTCGGCTACCTCGGCGGCCTGCTCGCCGACCACGCCGTGATCGCCCTGGTCCCGGTGCTCATCGGCCTGTTGCTGGCCGTCCCGCTCGGCCTGGCCTGCGCCCGCTTCCCAGGGCTGTACCAGCCGATCTCCGCCGTCTTCAACATCGTCTACGCGCTCCCCTCCCTGGCCGTATTCGTGGTGCTGATCCCGTACACCGGGCTCGCCACCCAGGCGACGGTGATGATCCCGCTCACCTTCTACGCCCTCGCCGTCCTGCTGCCGACCACCGTGGACGGCCTGCGCGCCGTCCCCGACTCCGTCCGGCAGGCCGCCACCGCGATGGGGTACGGGCCGTGGCACCGGCTGACCGCCGTCGAACTGCCGGCCGCCGTGCCCTACCTGATCGCCGGACTGCGGGTCGCCGCGGTGTCCAGCATCTCGCTGGCCAGCGTCGGCGCGCTGGTCGGGCGCGGCGGGCTCGGCTACCTCTTCGTCGACGGCTTCCAGCGCACCTTCCCGACCCCGATCGTGGCCGGCATCGTGCTGATCGCCGTCCTGGCACTGGTCGTCGACCTGCTGCTGGTGGCCGCCCGCCGGCTGCTCGCGCCCTGGGCCGTCCGGGAGCAGGGGGCGGGTTCGTGAACTGGCTGAACTGGCTGAGCGACTTCTTCTCCGCCCCGGACCGCCGCAGCGGCCCGGACTCGATCCTGAACCGGGTATCCGAACACCTGCTGCTCTCCGGCGAGGCCCTGCTCTACGCGGCCCTGCTCGCCGTCCCGCTCGGGCTGCTGATCGGCTACACCGGGCGCGGCGTCACCGTGGTCACCGCGCTCGCCGGGGCCGCCCGTGCGCTGCCGACCCTCGGCCTGGTGACGCTCGCGGTGCTGCTCGCCGGGGTCGGCGACACCGCCGTGCTGTTCCCACTGGTCGCGCTGGCCGCGCCGCCGCTGCTGGTGGCGGCCGTCGAGGGGGTGCGCGGGACCGACCCGGACGTCCGGGACGCGGCGCGCGGAATCGGACTGACCCACCGCCAGGTGCTCCTCCAGGTCTGCCTGCCGTCCGCCGCACCGACCCTGCTGGCCGGCTTCCGCACCGCGACCGTCCAGGTGATCGCGACCGCCACGGTGGCCGCCTACGTCGGGCTGGGCGGCCTCGGCCGCTACGTCATCGACGGGCTGGCCACCCGGCAGTACGCGGTGACCGTGGGCGGTGCGCTGCTGGTGGTGGTCCTCGCCGTCGGCGCCCAGCTGTTCTTCGCCCTGCTCGCCCGGTTCGCGCTCCCGGCCGGGGTGCGCGCCCAACGCCGGGCCCGCTGAGGCCACTCCTCTCCCATCCGCTCCGGAAGGACAACTGTCACCATGTCGACATTGAAGAGAAGCAGGCGCGCCGTCCTCCTCGGCACCCTCGCCGCGCTCGCCCTGGGCGCCACTGCCTGCAGCTCCTCCGCGAGCAGCAGCAACCCGCTCGGTGGCGGGCCGAACGCCACGGCCTCCGGGGCCGGTGCCGCCGACGGAAGCGGAACCGGCGGGACGGTGGTCGTCGGCTCGGCGAACTTCCCGGAGAACGTCCTGCTCGGCTCGATCTACTCGCAGGCGCTCAAGGCCAAGGGCGTCAAGGTCGACGAGAAGTTCAACATCGGCAGCCGCGAGGTGCTCTACGGGCAGCTGCAGAGCGGCAACCTGACCGTCCTGCCCGAGTACAACGGCGCACTGCTCGCCTATCTGGACGCCAAGAACACCGCCGTCACCACCCAGGACGTGAACGCGGCGCTGACCAAGGCGCTGCCCTCCTCGCTGGCGATCCTCGACTCCTCCCCCGCCGAGGACAAGGACTCGCTCAGCGTCACCCAGGAGACCGCCGACAAGTACAACCTCAAGAGCGTCTCCGACCTCGCCGCCAAGGCCGGCGAGTTCACCATCGGCGGGCCGCCGGAGTTCAAGTCCCGCCGCGAGCAGCAGTTCAAGGACGTCTACGGGCTGACCTTCAAGGAGTGGAAGCCCACCGCCGACACCACCGCGAACGCGCTCAAGGACGGCGGCATCCAGGTCGGCAACGTGTTCACCACCGACCCGAAGATCGTCCAGTACAAGCTCGTCCCGCTGACCGACCCGAAGAACGTCTTCGGCGCGCAGAACATCACCCCGCTGGTCAACAAGGCGGGCGTGGACGCCACCGCGACCGCGGCGCTCAACGCGGTGTCGGCCAAGCTCGACACGGCCGGACTGACGGGGCTGATGAAGCGCGTCTCGATCGACAAGGAGGACCCGTCGACGGTGGCCAAGGACTGGCTGAAGGCCAACGGGCTCGCCTGACGGCCGGACCGGCGGACGGCGGACGGCGGCATGCCGAGGGACTCCCCTCCACATGCCGCCGTCCGCTGTCCGCCGTCCGCTGTCCGCCGTCCGCTGTCCGCCGTCCGCCGCGTCCGGGGCCGCGTCCCGCCCGCCCCGGGGGACCTTCCCTTCCACGCCGCGAACATGACAGTGTGGCGCCATGCGCACTCGTCTCCTCGCCGCCTCCCTCACGGCACTCGCCGCGGTGAGCCTCGCTGCCTGCTCCAGCTCCGGTTCGGGTTCTGGTACGGGCTCGGACAAGGCCACCGCCGCGGCCGGCTCCCCTACCGTCGCCGCCACCACCGCGCCCGGCGCCGCCACGGCCGGCGCGACCGCGTCGGCGCCCACTGCACCCGGCACGCCCGCGCCGTCCGGCTCCTCGGCGCCCGGCGCGGACGGGTCGGCCCCGGCCAAACCGGCCCCGCCCGCCGACGCCGGGCTGCCCGCCAAGCCGGACGCCGACCTGACCGGCAAGGTGGTGGCCGCACTGAACGCGATCGACCCGGCGATCGTCGGTGGCAAGCCCGACCAGGCGGTGGAGCAGGCCCGCAAGCAGTGCCAGGCGATGTACCAGTTCCCCAAGGACACGGCGAAGCTGGTCGAGCTCGCCGGCCAGCACTTCACCTCGCCCGACCACCCCCAGGGCTTCGGCCCGGACACCTCCGCGAAGATCAACGACGCGCTGCGCGCCACCCTCTGCCCGCCGCAGCGCTGACACCGACCCCGAACCCCCGAACCGCCCGGTGTCCTGAGCTCCGGGCAGCCGTGGCCGCGCCCCGCCCGCCGGGTGCGCGGCCATCGGCGTCCGCGGGCGACGATCCACCGAACTCCCGTACGAGAGGGGCGGGGGTCGGGTAACGTCACCGGAGGTGAGCCGGGAAGACTGGTCGGCAGTGCGCCGAACCCTGCCCCGAGGAGCCGCCGTGAGCGTCGACCGGACCGTCCCGACCACCGCCGACGCCGGCCGCTCGTTGCAGCTCGGCCCCCTGGTGCGCACCGACGACCACTGGGTGATCGGCGACCACACCCGCAAGGCCCATCTCGCCCTCCTCCCCGAAGGCATGGAGCACCGCGTCGTCGGCGAGCAACCCGAGCTGGTCGCCTGGAGCCGCTTCCGGGGCATCCACCTCCAGGTCGCCTGCGACCCCGTCTCCGCCACGAGGACCTTCGCCCTCCTCACCCTGCGCCCCAGCAACCCCTGGGCGGGCGCCGAGCTGGGGTCCAGACTGCGCGACCCGGAGGAGGACTGGCGCGCGACCTACACCCACCACCGCGCCCTGTACCCCTTCCGCCACATCCTGTTGCTCCGCTTCATGCTCATGCACGTCTCCTGCGAGCACCGCACCGAACTCCTCGGCGACGACACCTGGTTGACCGGGGCCGTCGGCAAGCTCGCACCGCTGCGCTGCTATCAGGAGACCACCGCCCTGCGGATGGTCGAGGAGACGCTCGGCGACCTGCGCCGCCGCCCCGCCTGAGGCCCCCCGGCCAACCGCCCGCAGCATCCGCCCGCAGCACACCGCTCCGCCACGCCCCGGCCTCCGATCACTTCCCTTCGGCGACCGGGGCCACATGCTGACGAACTGTTAGGTCCCTTGACAGACTAGTGGTCTAGTCCAAACATAAGCATGTCGATCCGACCGGGATGCACTGTGGGGGTGTGACCACCGGCGGCTGAGGCACCGCCCTGCCCTGCTCCGCACGCCCCCGCTCCGTACGGCGCGCGCGCTCGCACCGTCGCCCGCCTCCACGCGAGTCGGTGGGTTCCGCACGCCCCCGTGTCCGCACCGGACGCTCCGGACCGCGGCCCGCGCGGCCGACCCCACACGGCCGCCGACGCCCCGGACCACCGAGCACCTCCCCAACGTCCCGCCCCACCGATTCCGTTGGAGAATCCATGCGTCTTCGCAGAACCGTCCAGGCCGCGTTGACGGCCTGCGCCACACTGGCCGCCTCGGCCGGTCTGGTCGCCGCCGGGACGGGCTCCGCCCAGGCCGCCACCCCGCTCCCCACCCGGGTCTTCGCACCCTACTTCGAGTCCTGGACCGGCCAGAGCCCCGCCACCCTGGCCGCACAGTCCGGCGCCAAGTACCTCACGATGGCCTTCCTGCAGGCCGACACCAAGGGCTCCTGCACCCCGTACTGGAACGGCGACACCTCCAAGCCGGTCTCCTCCTCGACCTTCGGCGCCGACATCGCCACCATCCGCGCCGACGGCGGGGACGTGATCCCCTCCTTCGGCGGCTACACCGCCGACAACACCGGCACCGAACTGGCCGACAGCTGCACCGATGTCAACCAGATCGCGGCCGCCTACGAGAACCTGATCACCACCTACGACATCAGCCGGATCGACCTCGACATCGAGGACAACTCCCTGACCAACACGGCCGGCATCGACCGCCGCAACAAGGCGATCAAGACCGTGCAGGACTGGGCCGCCGCCAACGGGCGCACCGTCCAGTTCTCCTACACGCTGCCGACCACCACCGGCGGGCTGGCCGACAGCGGCCTCGCGGTGCTGCGCAACGCGGTCGGCAACAACGCGCGGATCGACGTCGTCAACATGATGACCTTCGACTACTACGACAACGCCACCCACGACATGGCGGCCGACACCCAGACCTCGGCGCAGGGGCTGTACAACCAGCTGGCCAGGCTCTACCCGTCCAAGGCCCCGGCGCAGCTGTGGGGTTCGATCGGGATCACCGAGATGGTCGGCATCGACGACTTCGGCGCGGCCGAGACCTTCACGGTGGCCAATGCCACCACCGTGTACAACTGGGCGGTCTCGAAGGGCATCAGCACGCTGTCGTTCTGGGCGCTCCAACGCGACAACGGCAACTGTGCGGGCAAGGGCGGGGACGACTCCTGCTCGGGCATCAACCAGAACACCTGGGACTTCACCCACATCTTCGCGCCGTTCACCAGCGGCGCGACGGCGAGCAACGACTTCTCGGTCGCGGTGAACCCGAACTCCGGTACGGTGGCGGCCGGTTCCTCGACATCGGCGGCCATCGCGACGGCGGTCACGGGAGGCTCGGCACAGAACCTCAACCTCTCGGTCAGCGGCGCTCCGGCCGGGGTCACCGCCACCGTCACCCCCGGCAGCGTCACCGCGGGCAACGGCGCGCGCCTGAACGTCGCCACCACCTCGGCCGCCGCGGCGGGCACCTATCCGCTGACGGTGACCGCCACCGCGCCCTCCGGCACCCACACCGCGACCTACTCGCTGACCGTCACCGGCACGTCCCCGTCGGCCGGCCTGGTCAACGGCGGTCTGGAGACCGGCAACCTGGCGCCGTGGACCTGCCAGAGCGGCGGCAACGTGGTGACCGCTCCGGCCCACTCCGGCTCGTACGCGCTGCTGGCCGCGGCCTCCGCGAGCCAGACCGGCGAGTGCACCCAGACGGTGACGTTGAAGCCCAACACCAGCTACACGCTCAGCGGTTGGGTGCAGGGTAACTACGCCTACCTGGGTGTCAGCGGCGGTGCCACCGCCAGCACCTGGACCAACTCCTCGGGCTGGACCCAGCTGTCCGTCCCCTTCACCACCGGCGCCTCCGGCACCGTCACGGTGTACCTGCACGGCTGGTACGGGCAGGGCAGCGTGTACGGGGACGACTTCTCGATCGCCTGAGAACGGTGGCGGCCGAGGGCCGACGGATCACAGGTGACGGATGACAGGTAACAGATGACGGATAACAGCTGACAGTTTTCAACATCTGTCAGCTGTCATCCGTTCGTCGTCAGGCGTCCGGCTCCCTCACCCCGCCGCCTCCCGCAGCCGGCCCGGGCGGCACAGCGCCAGGTACGCCGTCAGCGCCAGCGCCCCGCAGCACAGCACCACCACCGCCAGCAGCACCGCCGACGGCCGTCCGCCGAGGCTGCTCAGCGGCGCCACCACCGCGCCGCACAAGAAGTTGCCCGTCCCCAGCAGCGCCGAGGCCGTCCCGGCCGTCTGCGGCTCGACCAGGCTCAGCGCCTGCGCCGCCGTGTTCGGCAGCACCACCCCGAGGCTGCCCATCAGCACGAACAGCGGCGGGCAGAACCCGGCCAGCCCGAAGTCCCACACCGTCGTCAGCAGCACCAGCGCCACCCCGGCCGCGACCGCCGCCCCGAGCCCTGCCAGCATCAGCGACCGCGCCGCGAAACGCGGCGCCAGCACCCGCCCGTTCAACTGGGTCATCACCACGATGGACACCGAGTTCAGCCCGAACAGCAAGCTGTAGGTCTGCGGCGAGACCTGGTAGACGTGCTGCAGCACCGTCGACGACCCGCTGATGTACCCGAACAGCGCGCCGAAGGCCAGCGAGCTGGTCAACGCCAGCCCCAGGAACGGCAGGTGGCGCAGCAGCCGCCCGATCGTGCGCAGCGCCGCGCCCACCCCGCCGCCGTTCCGGGCCTGCGGCGGCAGCGTCTCGCGCAGCGCGCCGAACGCGGCCAGGGCGAGCAGCAGTCCGAGCGCCGTGAGCGCCCCGAAGGTGCCGCGCCAGGAGGTGAACCGCAGCAGCTGCGCCCCGATGATCGGGGCGAGGATCGGCGCCAGCCCGGACGTCAGCGCGATCGAGGCGAGGAAGCGCAGAATCGCGACGCCCTGGAAGCGGTCCCGGGCGACGGCGCGTCCGATGACCAGTCCCGCCGAGCCGGCCGCGCCCTGGACGAACCGGGCGGCGATCAGCACCGGAAGGTTCGGGGCGAGCACGCACACCACACTGGACAAGGTGTAGAGGACCAGCCCGGCGAGCAGCGGCGGGCGGCGCCCGAAGCGGTCGCTGAGCGGCCCGAAGAGCAGTTGCCCGGCCGCGACCCCGAACATCGAGAAGGTCAGGGTGAGCTGGACGGCAGCCGGTTCGGCGACCAGGTCGTCGGCGATCGCGGGCAGCCCGGGGAGATAGAGATCGGTGGTCAGCGGGCCGAGCGCGGTGAGGCCCCCGAGGACCGCGATCGTGGCCCGGCCGGGGCCGGTGTGCCCGGCGGCCGGTGCCGTGCCGGTGGACGGGATCGTGCCGGTGGTCGAGGCGGAAACGGTCGGCATGTCATCGGCGGGGCCGACGGTCGGGCCGGGCATGGGTCTCCTCACGGACGCGGTGACGTGGTGTTCGTTCGCGATCCGTCCTATCGCGGCCCGGTGGGCGCGGACGACGGCAGGGGTGCACCGGGACGGATCCGCCCACCGGCCGATCCGCAGCACGCGCACGACGACGGCCCGCCCGCACCTTCCGGTGCCCGGCGGGCCCTTCGTTCCCTGGTCAGGACGGCTGATCCGCGGTCAGCGCCCGAATCAGCACTCTCAGTGCTCGGCGACGTGTTCGGCCCGCAGAGCCGCCTGCAGCGTCGCGCCGTCCTGCCACGCGTAGAGCTGGTTGCCGGTGAGCGTCACATTGTAGTGCCCGCAGGTGCCCACGGCCTTGGACGCGACGCCCTCCGGGAACCAGCCCGCCTTGAGCGAGACCGGCAGCGGGTGCGGGCCCCGGACCGACCCTCCGGTCCTGCAGCCCGCGGGCAGCCGCCCCTCGGGGAGCGTGGCCCGCAGCAGCCGGTCGTCGCCCGTGGTGGACATCAGGTACTTCACCGAGGAGGCGTTGTCGGGCAGCCAGGCCGGCATCGAGCGGCGCTCGGCCTTGGCTTGCGAGCCGGTGTCGTACGAGGCCTGCTCCTGGTGGCGCCCGTCGTACCACTCGGACACCCGCGGGCCGATTGCCACGGCTGCCACGGCGACGGCCATGCCGGTGCCCGCGACTCCCAGCGCGACCTTGCTCACGATGCCCTTCATGCCTGGCTGCCCTCTCCGTCTCCGTTGCCGATGCGTCCGTTGCCGATGCCTCCGTTGCCGGTGCGTCCGCGGCCCTCCGCGGGCCGCCCGGGCGGAGCTGTCCGCCGGTCGGGTGCAACCATCGTGGCCCGGGCCGCCCTGCCGGAGCGTCACCACGAGGTCGCGATCTCGCATCCGACCCACGGGGTACGGTCTCCACCTTCAGGCGTATGTCCGCGGGCCCGATCCCCGAGGTACGTGCCGTTCCGGCGCCGAGGCCGACACGCCCGTCCGGTGTCCGCTCCGAGCCCCGATCGAGCCTGACTCAACCGGCGCCCGGCCGCAGCCCGGCCTGCTGCACCCGGGGCATCGGCGGGCAGCGGGCGGTACGGAACGGTCGGCGTGGAACGGTCGATGCGGAACGGTCGATGCGGAACGGGCCCTCCGGAACGGGCTGTCCGAGCGGGCGCGGAGCTGCCGTCAGACAGCGGCGGGCACCGGATGGGCGACCGGGAAGGGACGGCCGTCGAGCGTCCAGTGCGGGTCGATCGGGCGCAGCAGCGAGGCGTACACCTGGGCGGCGACGTCGGGGTGGCGGATCTCGCCGGAGGGCGGGCCGGCCGGGATGCCGTGCCCGGCGCAGGCCACCCAGGCGGTCCGCTCCTCGACCGTGCGGCCGCCGTGGCCGCCTGCGTCGACGTGCCCGTGGTCGGTGACCACGATGACGGTCCACTGCTCCTCGGCATGGGTCGCCCGGCCGCGGACGGCGTCGAGCAGGCGGCCGAGGCGCTCGTCGGCGGTGCGCATGGCGGCACGGTACTCCTCGCCGCACCCGAGGAAGTGGGCGGTCTCGTCCACGGCGCCGAGGTAGACGAAGGAGGCCTCGGGGTCGGCGGTGCCGAGGACGTGGACGGCCTCCCGGGTGACCTCCTCGTCGACGGTCTCCCAGGCCTCGGGGGTGTCCTCGGCCGGGGCTACGTAGGAGAGCCGACCGGGGGCGCGGAAGAGCGGGCCGCCGGACTCGTTGATCATCAGGGGGTCCCAGCCGGCCGCGACGAAGGTGCGGCGGCGGTCGCCCCGGTTGAGGCGGGTGGCGAAGTCGGGGAAGACGTCCAGCCGGTTGCCGCCCAGGTGGTTGCCCCAGACACCGTGCTTGGGGGGCTCGACGCCGGTCACGATGGTGGCCCAGCACGGCCCGGACATCGTGGGCGTGCCGTCGGCGACGGTGACCGGCACCAGGAACCCGGCCTCGGCGACCTCCTGGAGGCGCGGCATCGGAACCTGCGCCAGGTAGTCGTGGCGGACTCCGTCGATCCCGACGACGAGCACGCGGGGGCGGGGCCACTGGGCTGCGGACATGGTGGGGCTTCCTTTCGGTCGTGCACACCCGGCCGCGCCCGCCGAGGGCGCCGCCGACCGCGCCATGCTTCACGGCCCGCCGTACCGTCCGGCGTCCGGCCGTCGAACGGAGGGTGTCCGCGAGGTGTCGGGGGAGCCGACCGGCCGCGGGCACCCGCCCGTGGTCAGCCGATCGTACGGACCGTCCGGACGAAGCGGCGGTCGGGCCCGCCGAGTTGGGCGGCCGGCCCGGCCGCGCGCAGCACGACGTCCAGGACCCGGTCCGGGTCGGCGGCGTAGCAGTGCGCGAACCAGGGCAGGTTCGCCTCGACCACGGCCCAGTGCTCGACCGGGTCGTAGGGGTCTGCGATCGGGCCGACGTCCAGGGCGACGGCACTGGGCAGGGTGTCCCCGACGGCGGCGAGCAGACGGCGGGCGAAGGCGGTGGCGGCGGCCGTCAGCGGCGCCGGGTCGAGCCGGCCGAAGCGGGCGTAGCGGCTGCCCGTTAGCACCTCTCCGTCGAGCAGGAACAGCCGGTACTCGGCGGCGAAGGTCACCGGCTCGCTGACCAGGACCGGGGTGCCCGGGCCGATCCGCTCACCGGTGCGGGGCAGCCGGGAGCCGTCCGGGTAGACCGCAGGCGCGACCGACTTGTCGGCGGGCGGCTTGACGAAGGCCGGGTGGCGCAGCGTCCAGGCCTCGGCGAGGGTGGTGAGTTCGATCCGGCGGCGGGTGAACTCCTCAGGCAGGCGGGCGAGCCAGTCGTCCTCGGGTTCGAGCAGGGCGAGGCCGAGCGGCGCGGCGATCCGGGCCGCGGCGAGCGGCCCGCCGTACCAGTGGACCGGCCGCCCGGCGAGCTCCCCGACCGTGTCCGGGCCGGTCAGCACGGAGGTGGCCAGGCCGCGGCGGGCGGCGGCCGCGGTGAGCAGGGCGGTGGTGCTGGTCGGCTGGGCGGAGGTGAGCAGGACGGGTGCGTGCACGGCGCTCACCGCTCCGGCCGGAACTCGTGGACGACCTCGATGCGTCCCACGATGTGCCGGTTGAACTCGTCCAACTCCTCTGCGGGAACCCATAGTTCGAGGATCGTCCGACCACCCGCCCGGCGCACGGGGTAGCGGGCGAGGAACTCCGTCTCCACCTCGAAGCGGGTGACGTAGCCGACGCCGGAGGCGGGCACGTTCCAGTCGCGGGCGATCCGGATCGCGTAGTCCTCGTTGAGCACGGGGTAGAAGATCGGCTGCTCGGGCAGCCTGGGCGGCCAGGCACGCCGGTCGGCGGCCTCGACCAGGGCCAGCTCCTGCGGGCCGGTGGGGCGCCAGAGGGTGGTGGTCGGGAGCGTCGGCCGGGCGGACTGGCTGGTCATGGCAGGGACGGTAGCCGGGCCGCGCCGGGCCCGGCCATCGGTTTTCGCCGGCCCTCTCGCTCCGGTTCCGCTGGCGCGAGAGGGCCGGAAAGGCCGTCAGCGGTAGGCCGCTTCGCCGGTGATGGCCTCGCCGAGGACGAGGGTGTGGATCTCGCTGGTGCCCTCGTAGGTGAGCACCGACTCCAGGTTGTTGGCGTGCCGCAGCACCGGGTACTCGGTGGTGATGCCGTTGGCCCCGAGAACGGTACGGGCGCTGCGGGCGATCTCCAGCGCGGCGCGGACGTTGTTGAGCTTGCCGAAGCTGATGTGCGGCGCGCGTGCCTCGCCCTGCTCCTTGAGCCGGCCGATCCTCAGCGCCACCAGATAGGCCTTCTCGACCTCCAGCATCATCTCGACCAGCTTCTGCTGGGTGAGCTGGAACCCGGCGATCGGGCGGTCGAACTGGATCCGGGTCCTGGCGTAGTCGAGGGCGGCGGTGTAGCAGTCGCGGGCGGCGCCGACCGTGCCCCAGAGGATGCCGTAGCGCGCCTCGTTGAGCGAGGAGAGCGGGCCTCGCAGGCCGGTGACGCCGGGCAGTACGGCGTCGGCGGGCAGCACCACCTCGTCGAAGGCGAGCTCGCTGGTGACGGAGGCGCGCAGGGAGAGCTTGCCGTGCACGTCGGTCGCGGTCAGGCCGCGGGTGCCGCGCTCGACCAGGAAGCCGCGCACGCCCTCCTCGGTCTGCGCCCAGACCACGGCGACGTCGGAGATGCTGCCGTTGGTGATCCACATCTTGCTGCCGGACAGCACCCAGTCACCGCCCTTGCGGACCGCCCGGGTGCGCATGTTCGCCGGGTCCGAGCCGAAGTCGGGCTCGGTGAGGCCGAAGCAGCCGATCAGCTCGCCCGCAGCCATGCCGGGCAGCCAGCGCTGCTTCTGTTCCTCCGAGCCGAAGGCGTGGATCGAGCGCATCGCGAGCGAGCCCTGGACGGAGACGAAGCTGCGCAGCCCGGAGTCGGCCGCCTCCAGCTCCATGCAGGCCGCCCCGTACGCCACGGCACCGGCGCCCGCGCAGCCGTAACCGTCGAGGTGCATGCCGAGCACGCCGAGGGCGCCGAGTTCGGGGGCGAGTTCGCGGGCCGGGAAGACGCCGCGTTCGAACCAGTCGCCGATGTGCGGGCGGATCCGCTCCTCGGTGAAACGGCGGACGGTGTCGCGGATCAGCCGCTCCTCGTCGGAGAGGAGGTCGCCGACCGCGAGCAGGTCGGACGGGTCGATCCGGGTCGGCTTCGACATTGAAGCTCCTTGTAGTCTCGGCGGGACACCGGCGAGTATTCCGCAACCCTCCCGGCCTCGGACCGACGGGAACGAGTGAGGAAGGCGACACGTGGTGCCCGCGGGACCGCCGGAACGGGACTCGGAAGGGGAGGCGGGGCATGGCGCGTTGGGCCTTGGTCGTCGAGGAGACGGTGGGCGTCGGCAGGGACCGGACCTGGGGCAGCAAGGTGCTCGGCGAGGTGGAGGGCACCCGCGAGGAGGCCGTCGCGGAGCTGCGGAAGATCGTCCCGACCTTCACGCCGGAGCACCCGATGAGCAGCCGGAGGCAGACGCTCCTCCGGGACGGGGACACCTACCTGCTGATCTCGCAGGGGAGCATGCGGGACTATCACTGCGTGTTCAAGGTGTGGGAGATGCTGTGGGACAGCAAGCGGCCCGAGGTGCAGGCGGAGCGGCTGGGCGAGGACGGGTGACGGGTGACGGCGGGCGGCTGGCGGCTGGCGGCTGGCGGCTGGCGGCGGGCAGCTGACGGGTGGCAGGTGACGGCGGGCGGCTCCCCACCGTCGTTCACCCCCCGCACAACCGCAGCACCGCCGTGGTCGCCGCACCGGCGACCACGACCACCGGGAACGGCACCCGGCGCCACGCGAGGACCCCCGCGACCAGCACGCCCGCCGGTCGGGCCCACCCGGCGAAGCCGTGCCCCTGGGTCAGCGCGCCGGTGGCCACCAGCGCGACCAGCAGCACCGCCGCCGCGACGGCCAGCAGGTGCCGCAGCCGGTCCGAGAGCGCGAACCGGTGGCCGAGCAGCGGTCCGGCCACCCGGTAGGCGTACGTCCCGGCGGCCAGCAGCAGGACGGCGTACAGCGGCATCATCGGGCTTCCTCCTTCACGGCCGCGGCCGCGGCGGCGGCCTCCGGCTCATCCGGCCGCGACGCGGCCGCCCCTCCCGCCCCCTCGGCCTGCGGCGACGCCCCCGGCCGTCCGGCGAACAGCAGCCCGGTCAGGGCGAACAGCACCGGCACCCCGGCCGGGACGAACGGGGCGACCGTGACGGCCACCGCCGCACCCGTCAGCGCCGCCGTACGCGTCCCGCGGTCCCTGAGCGAGGGCAGCACCAGCGCGAGCAGCACCGCCGGGAAGGCCGCGTCAAGGCCGAGCACGTCGGTGTCTCCGATCAGTCCGCCGACGAGGCCCCCGAGCAGCACCGCGAGGTTCCAGACCACGAAGAGGGAGGCCCCGCAGATCCAGAACGCCGCCCGGCGCCGGCGCGGTTCGCGCTGCTGGAGTGCGAAGGCCGCGCTCTCGTCGGTGAGCAGCTGCGCCCCCAACAGCCGCTTCCACCAGGGGCCTTGGAGCACGTCGGCGACGGCGAACCCGAAGGGCAGCAGTCGGGCGTTGAGCACCAGCCCGGTGGCGACGGCCGCGAGCGCGCTCCCGCCCGACAGCACCACGCCGACGGCCGCGAACTGCGAGCCGCCCGCGAACACGAGGAGGGAGAGGGCCATCGGCACCCACAGCGGCAGGCCGCCGGACACGCTGATCGCACCGAACGAGGCGCCGACCAGCGCGTCGGCGACGCAGACCAGGGCGATGTCGCGCAGGGTGGCGCGTTCCAATGTTCGAAATAGCGAACGCATGTCCATCAGGGTGAACCCGAAACGCGTGGTTCGTCAAGGCGAACAGAGCGACCGGTGGAGCGAACGGCGATCGCGCCGGCACCCTGGAGGGTGGACCGTGGCAGCATGAACGGCACCAGCAGCGGGAAGCCGGCCGAAGGGGCCTGGGGAAAGAGTGAGTGGCGAGCATGAGTGACCGGACCGCCAGGCCCGAGGGCGCCAACGGCAACGGCGCGGAGCTGATCGGCCAGATCGCCGCGTCCATCCGGCGTGAACGCGAACGGAGCGGCGTGTCGATGGCCGAGCTGGCCCGACGCGCGGGCATCGCCAAGTCGACGCTCTCACAGCTGGAGTCGGGCGCCGGGAACCCCAGCGTGGAGACGCTCTGGGCGCTCGGCGTGGCACTGAACGTGCCGTTCAGCCGGCTGGTCGACCCGCCGCGCCCGACCGTCAAGGTGCTGCGGGCCGGAGAGGGGCCGGTGACCCACTCCGAGCAGGCCAACTACGCGGCCACCGCGCTCTCCTCGTGCCCGCCGAACGCCCGGCGCGACATCTACCGGATCGAGGCCCAGCCCGGCGAGACCAGGGCTTCCGAGCCGCACATGCCCGGCACCGTCGAGCACGTGATGATCGGCTCGGGTCGAGCCCTGGTGGGCCCGAGCGAGGCACCGGTCGAGCTCGGCCCGGGCGACTACATCAGCTACCCGGGCGACGCCCCGCACGTGTTCCGCGCGCTGGCGGCGGACACCCTGGCGGTGATCGTGATGGAGCACATCTGACATTCCGCCGCTCGCCGGCCGCCAGCCGCCAGCCGCCGGCGAGCGGCGAGCGCGAACAGATGACGAATGACGGATGACAGCGAACAGATTTCATCATCTGTTCGCTGTCATCCGTTCGCTGTTCGCCGTCCCCCGGTTCCGGCGCGGCTATTTCAGCAGCCCGTCCAGAAACGGGTTGCTGAACACCCGGTGCGGGTCGTGGCGGTCCAGGACGGCGACCGCTTCGTCCCAGCCGGGGCCGCCCCCGGCGCGCAGGCTGTCGGGGATGACCCGGCCGATCAGGTCCTGGTCGGACCAGGCCGCCTCGGCGGTGTAGGCCCAGCCCTTGGACCATTCGACCCGCGTGCCCGCCCGGGTGCCGTCGAAGGTGCGTAGCAGCCACTGCTCCAGGTCGCGGGCGAAGCGCTCCAGCCCGGGCGTACCGGGGAAGGCCAGGACGTCGAGCCAGACCGCGGTGTCCCACTCCGGCCGGTCCATCCGCGGCCGCAGCGCGGAAAGCAGCGGGGGCCGGGCGCCGGGGACGCCGGAGCAGGACGGGTCGTCCAGGCCGGTGACCCGGATCTCCACCGCGCCGTTCACCGGGAACTCGCCCCGGACCTGGTAATCGGCGAGCAACTGCCGGTAGTAGGCGGCGAATTCGCTGACCACCCACTGCAGGTCGGCGCGCTTGGTCAGGATCGCGTAGCCGTTGGCGGTGACCCGCAGCGTGGTGGGCCGCACGTACTGCAGCAGGGTGCGTGAGGGGCCCCAGAGGTCGGAGCGCAGGCCGCCGGCGAGCAGGTGGGAGATCAGGTCTCCGGTGAGCAGATCGCGCAGCACTCCGCCGGAGAGCAGCACGTCGGTGAGGTCCCCCGTGAGCGCCACCTTGGCCACCAGGTACTGGAGTTGGCCGAACACCGGGGCCGATCCCCAGGCGCCGGAGACGATTTGGCCGGCCAGCCTGGCGACCGGCTCCGGAACGCTGTCCGAGAAGGGGTAGTTGTAAGGCTCGTCGACGGCCCGGGAGGCGAGCGGCCTGGTCGGGCTGACCGTCCAGGTCTTGAGCCACGGGTAGTCGGTGTAGGCGAACCAGATCGCCTCCACCCGGCCGTCGCGCTCGACGAAGTCGGCGAGGGTGCGCGGGCCGTCGCCGCCGCCCAACAGGCCCCCGAGCAGTCCGCCGCCGCCCGTGGCGCTCCCGGGGCGGGCGAACAGGTCGCTCGCCGGGATGTCCAGTCGGCTGACGCAGCGCAGCGGCCGGTCGGCCCCGGCGCGCAGCACGACCTCGGTGAGGAAGGCCCGGCCGAGGTGCACCAGGAAGGCGGCGCTGTCGTCCTCGGCGCGCTCGAAGGTGCGCAGCGTGTAGCGACCCGTGGCCGGGTCGAGGACGACCGCGGTGAGCCGCACGACCTGGTTGCTGACCGAGCCGTAGCCGTGCCCGTCCGGCCGCAGTTCGCCGTGCGCCGGGGCTGCGGTACCGTGGCCGCCGATGGCGAGCACGCCGCCGACGGTGAGGTCACCGGGCGCCGGGCAGGCCGTCAGGCCGAGTCCCCGGTCGGCCAGGTGGGCGAGGAGCGCCTCCAGGCCGGCGCCGGCCTGCGCCCGGACGGTGGTGGACGAGTCCGCGGTGATGGCGGTGAGGTAGCGGCTGGCGTCGACGATCAGGACGCGGGCGCTGTCCGCGGTCCCGTTGGCGACGGTGAGCGGCGCCCAGGTGTGCCGGTGGCCGGAGGCGCGCAGCCGCCAGCCGTTGGCGTGTGCCCAGTCGGCGAGAACCGGCACCTCTTCCGGGGTGCGCGGCGCGCAGGTCCACAGCTGGTCGGTGCGGATCTCTCCGGACCAGTTCTCGAAGACCCGCTGGTAGAGCTCGGTGCCGGCGGGCAGCCCGGGCGGCAGCGGGGTGGCGGCCTGCGCGCTGTCCGGGCCGATGGTGCCGCGCAGCAGCCAGGCCGCCCCGCCGAACGCCGCGGAGGCGCCGAGCATTTGGCGCCTGGTCAGTCCGCGTCCGGCGTCACGGCCGCTCCCCCGGCGGTCCGGCGTGCCGCCCGCGCCGTTCGTACGGTCGTGGTCGTGTGCTGTGGTCATCCGGTCCGCCCCCTGCGTCGGTTCCCCGGGCCGGGCCGCGGCTCTCCGGGGGCGGTCGGTGTCCAGCCGACCCGGTCAGGAGCGTACGAAGTGCCGTACGACCGTTTGAAGCGATCCGGCCCGGATCTCACTCGTTCGAGTGATCAAGGCCCGAACAGTCGAGCCCGTCCACGCCGTCTGTGCCCCCGCCACGGCAGGGCCGGGCGGTGGCGGCATCGGCGCTGCTCGTGCCGCCGTGGCGTGGCCCGGTGGGCGGTTCGCCGGCCCAGCCGCGTCCGGGCCCGGGCCCGGACGCTTGCCCGGCTCCTCGGCGGCCGCATAGGTTGATCTTGACCACGGACCCCCATCGACCGGAGGCGCCGCCATGCCCTCGTCCGCGCCGCTGACCGTCACCGTAGCCCAGCCCCTCTGTGCCGACCGCGGCCGCCCGGAGACCCTGGCCGTGAACGTCGAACGGCACGCCGAGGCCGTGCGAGCCGCGGGGACCCGTCTGGTGGTGTTCCCCGAGCTGTCGCTGACGGGCTACGACCTCGCCGCCCCCGCCGTCGACCCGGCGGACCCGCGGCTCACCCCGCTGGTCGAGGCCTGCGCCGCCACCGGCACCCTGGCGCTGGTCGGCGCGCCGGTCGCGGAGGCCGACGGCAGCGAGTCCATCGCCACCCTGGCGGTCACCGGCGAGGGCGCCGCCGTCGTCTACCGGAAGATGCGCCTGCACGGCGAGGGCGAGCCCGACCGCTTCACCGAGGGTGAGAAGCCCGTCGTACTGGAGCTGGACGGCCTGCGGCTGGGCCTCGCGGTCTGCGCCGACATCGCAGACCCGACGCACGCCGAGGAGACCGCCCCGCTGGGCATCGACGCCTACGTCGCCTCCACCCTGTACGGCCCGGGCGCCGCGCAGGCCGAGCGCCGGGACGGCCACTGCCGGGACCGCGCCACGGCGCACGGGGTCTGGGTCGTGCTGTCCACCTCCGCCGGGCCCACCGGCGTGTTCCCGGACAGCTCGGGCGGTTCCGGGATCTGGGCGCCCGACGGGTCCACGGTCGCCCAGGCCGGCACCGAGCCGGGCGAGCTGGTCCGTGCCGAGCTGGTCCGCGCCGAGCGCCCCCGGCCGTAACCGCGCCGCACCCGGCGTCCTCCGGATCGGCGATCGCCGCCCCCGGGCGGAAATACCGGGGGCCCGTGCGCGGCTGTCGTGATCGGAAGTCCCGTTACCGGGCCGAACAGGCCCGTACAGGAGGTGCAGCGCACGATGGGTGACGAGCGGGAGAAGCCGCAGGAGTACCGGATCGAGCACGACTCGATGGGTGAGGTCCGGGTGCCGGCCTCCGCGAAGTGGCAGGCGCAGACGCAGCGGGCGGTGGAGAACTTCCCGGTGTCCGGCCAGCGCCTGGAGCGCGCGCACATCGCGGCGCTGGCCAGGATCAAGGCGGCCGCGGCGCGGGTGAACGCCCGCCTGGGGGTTCTGGACGCGGAGACGGCCGGGGCGATCGCGGCGGCGGCCGAGGAGGTCGCGGAGGGCCGTTGGGACGACCAGTTCCCGGTGGACGTCTTCCAGACCGGCTCGGGCACCTCGTCCAACATGAACGCCAACGAGGTGATCGCGACCCTGGCCGGCGAGCGGCTGGGGCGGTCCGTCCACCCGAACGACCAGGTGAACGCGAGCCAGTCGTCCAACGACGTGTTCCCGTCCTCGATCCACATCGCCGCCACCGCCGCCGTCACCCACGACCTGATCCCGGCGCTGGAGCACCTCGCGGAGGCGCTGGAGCGCAAGTCCGTCGAGTTCGCGCAGGTGGTCAAGTCGGGCCGCACCCACCTGATGGACGCCACGCCCGTCACCCTCGGCCAGGAGTTCGGCGGCTACGCGGCGCAGGTGCGGCACGGGCGGGAGCGGCTGCTGGCCACGCTTCCCCGGGTCGCCGAACTTCCGCTCGGCGGAACGGCGGTGGGCACCGGCATCAACACCCCGCCCGGCTTCCCGGCGGCCGTCATCGAGGAGGTGGCCCGCGCCACCGGCCTGCCGCTGAGCGAGGCCCGCGACCACTTCGAGGCGCAGGGCGCACGGGACGCGCTGGTCGAGCTGAGCGGCCAACTGCGGACGGTGGCGGTGGGGTTCACGAAGATCGCGAACGACCTGCGGTGGATGGGTTCCGGCCCGCGCACCGGCCTGGGCGAGATCAACCTGCCGGACCTGCAGCCCGGTTCGTCCATCATGCCGGGCAAGGTGAACCCGGTGCTGCCCGAGGTGGTGCTGATGGTCGCCGCCCAGGTGGTGGGCAACGACGCGACGGTGGCCCTGGCCGGCGCGAGCGGCAACTTCGAGCTGAACGTGATGCTCCCGGTGATCGCCCGCAACGTGCTGGAGTCGGTGCGGCTGCTGGCCAACAGCGCCCGGCTGCTGGCGGACCGGACGGTGGACGGCATCACGGCGAACGTGGAGCGGGCCCGCGAGTACGCGGAGTCCTCGCCGTCGGTGGTGACGCCGCTGAACCGGTACATCGGGTACGAGGAGGCGGCGAAGGTCGCCAAGCAGTCGCTGGCCGAGCGGAAGACGATCCGTCAGGTGGTGCTGGAGCGCGGATACGTCGAGCGGGGCGAGCTCACCGAGGAGCAGCTGGACCGGGCGCTGGACGTGCTGCGGATGACGCACCCGTAGCACGTCCAGCGCCGGACGGGGCTCCGGCAGGCGGGGACTCCGGCAGCCGACGGGGCTGGTGATCCGCGGAACAAGGCCTCGGACGTGCGCCGGGGCGCGGCGGGCACACGTGCCCTCCGTGCCCCGGACGCGGGCTGCGGAGAGGATCAGCCCTTGGCGCGGCCGGCTCGGCCGAGCCGCATCGCTGCTCCGTTCGACGTGATCGTGGCCATGGAGATCGCCGCGAGGCCGAGCAGGAACATCACCGCACCGACGATGACGCAGGTGACGATGTTCTTGCCGTGCGCGACGGAACCCGACACGACCCAGGGGGAGATGATCGTCCAGACACCGAGCGCGGCGGCGGCCCAAGCCCGCGCGTGGGTGCGCTCGTAGGCCGATCCGTAGCCGGCCATCAGTACCGTGTAGGCCAGACCGACGATCAGGCAGGTCACGGTCAGGGTGCTGAAGGCGGTGAAGCCGACGATCCAAGGCGATGCCGCCAGGAAGAGACCGGCCAGTACGGCCAGGGCTTCGACGCCCTGGGCGCGGGGGGTCGCGGTGACCCGCTCGTAGTGTTCCCGGAGTTCGACGATGTCCGGGTGGTGCTCCATGCCCGTCGGCAAATGGGTTGCCACCGATACCACCTCCTGTGGTTCCGGACCATGGAATGGGGCGTACCCCGTACCTATTCTGCCCTTCTCAAAGGTTTTACACCCGATTGTCCGCATTGGCTGATAACCATCCGATCACGCCGGTGACCTGCGTCTCAACAGTCCGCATGAACGTTGCCTATGCAACTCGTTGCATAGCAGGATGCGGGCATGGCACTGGAGCACGCGATCCTCGTCTCGCTGCTGGAGCAGCCCGGCTCCGGGTACGAACTGGCCCGGCGCTTCGACCGTTCCATCGGACGCTTCTGGACCGCCACCCACCAGCAGATCTACCGGGTGCTGCGGCGGATGGAGGCGGACGGCTGGGTCGCCGCCGAGGAGGTCGTGCAGGACGGCCGCCCGGACAAGAAGGTGTACTCGGCGGCCGGACCCGGGCGGGCCGCACTGGCCGACTGGCTGCGCGAACCGGTCGAGCCGGAGACCGTGCGGCACGAGCTCGCGGTCAAGATCCGGGCCGCCGCCTTCGACGACCCGGCCGCGCTGACCGCGCTGATCTCCGAGGTCGAACGGCACCGTGAGAGCCATGCCGCCCTGCTCGCCCGCTACCTCCACGGCGAGCAGCGGGACTTCCCCGACCTCGACGCGCTGGACGTCCAGCAGGAGCTGCAGCACGTGGTGCTGCGCGGCGGCATCGAGTTCGAGCGGATGAACCTCGCGTGGCTGGACGACGTGCTCGCCACCCTGCGCCGACTCGCGGACCGGCGGGGGCGGAGAACCGGAACGGAAATCGGATGACAGAGTCTGAAATCTGTCAGCTGAAATCTGTCGGTTGAAATCTGTCAGCTGTTCGCTGAACTCCGTCACCGGCTGCGCCGGCTCCGCCGCGCCCACCCACCTCGACACCCTCGCACGCCCTCACACACCCTCGATCCAAGGGAGCCCTGATGCTCTTCAACCCGCGCACCTACGACCCCGCGCAGTTCGACGAGCCGACCCGTCGACTGCTGCGCGCGACCGTCGACTGGTTCGAGTCCCGCGGCAAGAAGGCGCTCATCGACACCTACATCGACCGCACCTGGTATGCCGACTTCCTCGAATTCGCCACACAGGAGGGCCTGTTCGCCGAGTTCCTGACCCCGTCCGCGGCCGACCCGGACAAGCGCTGGGACACCGCGCGGATCGCCGAGCTGAACGAGATCCTCGGCTTCTACGGCCTCGGCTACTGGTACACCTGGCAGGTCACCATCCTGGGCCTCGGCCCGGTCTGGCAGAGCGAGAACGAGGCCGTCCGGGCCCGCGCCGCCAAGCTCCTCGCCGAGGGCCACGTGATGGCCTTCGGCCTGTCCGAGCGCACCCACGGCGCCGACATCTACTCCACCGACATGATCCTCACCCCGGACGGCGAGGGCGGATTCACGGCGACCGGCTCCAAGTACTACATCGGCAACGGCAACGTGGCCGGTCTGGTCTCGGTCTTCGGCCGCCGCTCGGACGTCGAGGGCCCCGAGGGCTACGTCTTCTTCGCCGCCGACAGCCGCCACGAGGCGTACCACCTGGTCAAGAACGTGGTAAACGCCCAGATGTACGTCAGCGAGTTCCGCCTGGAGGACTACCCGGTCCGCGCCGAGGACGTGCTGCACACCGGCCAGGCCGCCTTCGACGCCGCGCTGAACACCGTCAACGTCGGCAAGTTCAACCTCTGCACCGCCTCGGTCGGCATCTGCGAGCACGCGATGTACGAGGCTGTCACGCACGCCCACAACCGGGTGCTGTACGGCCGCAAGGTCACCGACTTCCCGCACGTCCGGCGGGAGTTGACCGACGCGTACGCCCGCCTGGTCGCGATGAAGCTGTTCAGCGCGCGGGCCGTCGACTACTTCCGCACCGCCTCCCCCGAGGACCGCCGCTACCTGCTCTTCAACCCGATGACCAAGATGAAGGTCACCACCGAGGGCGAGAAGGTCATCGACCTGATGTGGGACGTCATCGCGGCCAAGGGTTTCGAGGCGGACACCTACTTCGACAAGGCCGCCAAGGACATCCGCGGACTGCCGAAGCTGGAGGGCACTGTCCACGTCAACCTGGCGTTGATCCTCAAGTTCATGGGCAACTACCTGTTCGCGCCCGCCGACTACGCGCCGGTGCCGACCAGGCTGGACGCCGCCGACGACGCCTTCCTGTTCCGGCAGGGCCCGGCCCGCGGTCTCGGCGCGATCCGCTTCCATGACTGGCGCGCCGCCTACGACCGGCACGCTCAGCTGGCGAACGTCGCCCGCTTCCGCGAACAGGCCGACGGTTTCTGCGAGTTGCTGCTCAAGCACGCGCCGGGCAAGGAGCAGCAGGCGGACCTGGACTTCCTGCTGGAGATCGGCCAGCTGTTCGCGCTGATCGTCTACGGCCAGCTGGTGCTGGAGCAGGCCGAGCTGACCGGCCTGGACGCGGACGTCCTGGACCAGATCTTCGACGCGCTGGTCCGCGACTTCTCCGCGCACGCCACCGAGCTGCACGGAAAGTCCTCCACCACCGAGGAGCAGGCCGCCTGGGCGCTGGCGAACGTCCGCCGCCCGGTGGCCGACACCGAGCGCGCCGCGAAGGTGTGGGCCCGGGTCGAGGCGCTCTCGGGCGCGTACGAGATGCAGCCGTAGTCCGGTAGGGCCGGCAAGACCCCGGGGGTGCCGGTCGGCGGACCGGCACCCCCGGACCACCTCCCCCGGCCTGGACCACCTCCCCCGGCCGGGCCCGCGCCCCGGACCGGTCCGCGCCCCGACCGCGATCCCCAGCCGCCCGGGGCTGCCTCAACCGTCGCCGAGGCCCATGTCGCGGGCCCGGGCGACCGCCTCGGCACGGGTCGCCACGTGCAGCTTCTCGAAGATGTGGGTGACGTGGTTGCGGACGGTCTTCTCCGCGACCACCAGCTCCCGGGCGATCCGCCGGTTGTCGTGGCCCCGCGCCACCAGGTCCAGCACCTCGGCCTCACGGGCGGTGAGGTCGGGGAAGAGCTGCCCCGCCTCACGCATCTTCGCCCCGGCCAGCAGCGCGGTGATCCGTTCGGCCACCTCGCCGCCGAACACCGCGCCGCCCGCGGCGACCGTGCGCACGGCGTGCAGCACCTCCTCCCGCCCGGCCCCCTTGACCAGGTAGCCGCGGGCGCCCGCCTGGAGGGCGGCGAGCAGGTTGCCGTCGTCGTCCGACATGGTCAGCATCAGCACCGGCGGGGGCTGCTCCTGGGCGGAGAGCCGGCGCACGGCCTCCAGTCCGGAGCCGTCGGACAGTGAGAGGTCCATGATCACCACATTGGGGCGGTGCCGGGCGACCGTCTCCGGCACGTCGGCGACCCGCTCGGCCTCGGCCACCACGAAGACGTCCTCGGCGCTCTCCAGCGCCGCCTTGAGCCCCTCACGGAAGAGGGGGTGATCGTCGACGATCAGTACCCGCACGGGCGCCGCCCCGCCTGCCGGGCCCGAAGATGAGACCAGCTGCTGTTCATCCACCCGGCCGACCCTAGCAGCGAGGATCGTGTGACTCTCCGTGACATGCCCGGGCGTCGTCCGCACGGCGGGGCCGCACACGCAGCGTTTCGCCGGGCCGACGGACATGGGCCCACCGGCGGTCCCGCCCGAGATGCGTGACCGGTGCCTCGGGCATCCGGGACACCGGGCCGCCCACACCGGGATCGAACGCCGAGGACCGAGCACCGGGAGACGAGGCGCCGGTGGCCCGCAGCGCGGCCGACGGAACACCCGCTGCCCGGATCGAGGTACTGCCGTGATCACGGCGACCTCTCCCCCGCGCCGCATATGGGCCGAGCACTGCCGCTCTGGCCGCGCCTCGGTAAGCTGACGGTCCGTCATCGATGTTGTTTCATCGGAGCCGTGTTGCTGTGGGTGACGGCGCAGGTGGCGCAGGAGCCCGCCGAGCCGACGGCCTTCGGACGTTCCAATCCGCTGGCCGCCGGAAGGGCGCCGACCCGGCCGCGCAGTATGGTCACCGGCCCGCCCGGACCGGCCCGCAGGCGGTACCGCTCGCCCGCCCGGAGGTACACCAAGTCACCTGGGAAGAGGGGTACTTCGCCGCCCTCGGCGACCAGGTGGGCCCCGGTGCCGGAGAGCGGCAGCAGAAAGGTGTCGGCCGCGGCCTCGGTGAACGGCCCGCAGGCCTCGCCGGGGGGGGGAGGACGACGGTGTCCACGGTGATCCGCCGTTCGGGCCCGGCCGGGCGTGAACCGGTGCGCTGGGCGGGGAGTTCGGCGGCCGCCAGGACGGGGCGGACGGTGAGCACGGCGGTCGGCGCACCGCACAGGGCGGTGAGCCGGTGCCTGCTGCCGGGCGGGTGGTGCAGCACCTCGCCCGGGGAGAGGATCCGACCGCCCGCGGACAGCCGGCCGGCGAGCACTACGGTGGCCGACTCGACCGACTCACAGGGCAGTTGATCGACCCGGACACCGGGCGGCAGGGTCTCGACGGTCAGCCCGGCACGGACGGACGGCCGCTGTTCGGGGTCGATGACCCGCCGGAAGGCGGGCGCGGTGCGCGGGACCGCGACGGGTACGAGGATCACGGGTGACTCCTGGGGGGTTTCGGCGAGGACGGACGGGTGGTGGCGACGGCGACGACGGCGGTCAGGGCCGGTCGCAGCGTTCGGCGCGGCGCCGGGCGAGGGCTGCCCTGGTGCCGGCGCGGTGGCGGGGCACGGCCAGGGTGAGACAGAGCAGTTCCGCGCCGAGTGGGCCGGCCTCCAGGTGCAGGGTGCGACCCCGGCGGGCCAGCAGGAGGTCACCGTCGGAGGCCAAGTGGTCTGGCTCGTCCGCGCGTTGACCGATGGCGGCCGCGCCGCGCAGTACGTGCAGGACGGTCTCGGCGTCGGGCCGGCCGGGTAGCACGTGGTGGGCGCCGGGGCTCAGCCGCAGCTGGTCGAAGGCTTCACAGGCGCTGGTGATCATGGCACGGCGGGCCAGCGAGCGGATCCGCACCCGCGCGCCGTCGCGCCCGAGAAGAACCATGGCGGATCCGGTGCCGGTGGTCACCACCAACTGGGCGGGTCCGGCTTCTCCGGCCTCCTCGGGGGAGGACTCGACGGCCGGTACGGCCAGGACCGCGTGGAAGTACTCCAACCCGGCCGTCCCGGCGGTCAGGACGGTCCGCGAGCCGAGCGGCAGCACGAGGGCGGTGCCGTCGATCAGCGGCAGGCCGGTGCCGGCCCGCTCGGGGTGGTCCGGCTGCACGACGTCCTCGGGCAGTGCGCCGAGGCCGGAGCCCGCGGTGACGTACAGCGCGTGCTCGGCGCCCTCGGCGGTGGCCTCGACGCTGTGCCCCGGTTCGAGCCATTGCAGGCCGACGGCGCGCAGCGGGCCCGCGAGCAGGCGGCCGGGGTCGACGGCGCCGTGGCGGCGCAGGTCGGTGATGACGGTACCCGGCATGACGGACGCTCCTTCGGTGGTGGGCGGGCTCGGCGGACCGCCTCTGCGGACCACCGTCCGCCGCCCGCCGTCCCGGCCGCACGGGGGTGGCGTCCCGTCCCGCTCCCGGCCGTGCGGCTGCTCCGTCCCGTTCCGGCCCGCGAGTGCCCGGGACGCACCCGGGACCGACCGGGCAGAAGCCCGGGCCTCACCGGGCGCCTCCCGGGGCCCACCCGGGAGGCGCCCGGGACGCCCCCCCGCACCGACCCGCACCGACCCGTCACGACCGGCGTACGGTGGAACTCGGAGGCCGTGTCATGCACGTCACCGGAACCCACTTCACCGACCGCACCGACGCGGGACGCCGGCTGGCCGCCCGCCTCGCCCACCTCGCCGGCCCCGACACCGTGGTGGTCGCCCTGCCCCGCGGCGGGGTGCCGGTGGCCGCCGAGGTGGCGACGGCCCTCGACGTGCCGCTGGACATCTGCGTGATCCGCAAGCTCGGGGTGCCGTACCAGCCCGAGCTGGCCATGGGGGCGATCGGCGAGGACGGCGTCCGGGTGCTGAACGAGCAGGTCCTGCGGCTGGCCGGGGTCAGCGACGAGCAGCTGGCGCAGGTCGAGCGGCGCGAGCGCACCGAGCTGGCGCGCCGGGCCCGCCGCTACCGGGGCGACCGTCCGGCCTCCGACCTGCGCGGACGCACGGTGGTCGTGGTGGACGACGGCATCGCCACCGGTTCCACCGCCAGAGCGGCCTGCCGGATCGTCCGGGCGCGCGGCGCGGCCCGGGTGGTGCTCGCCGTGCCGGTGGCGCCGCGGGACTGGACGGACCGGCTGACCGAGGTCGCCGACGAGCTGGTCTGCGTCGACACGCCGTCCCCGTTCTTCGCGATCGGCGAGTTCTACGCCGACTTCTCGCAGACCGACGACGAGGAGGTGCTGCGGCTGCTGGCCGAGGCCCGGAGCCGGGGCGGGCGCGGGGGCGGACGGCCCGATGATCCGCCGGAGGGCGTCGACCGCGAGCTGGTGCTGTCCGTCGCCGGGGTCCGGCTCGCGGGCCGGCTGACAGTGCCGGCCGGGGCGCGCGGGGTCGTGGTGTTCGCGCACGGCAGCGGCAGCAGCCGGCACAGCCCGCGCAACCGGCACGTCGCCCGGTACCTGAACCGGGTCGGGCTGGGCACCCTGCTGTTCGACCTGCTCACCGAGGCCGAGGAGCCGGACCGTCGCAAGGTGTTCGATGTCGGCCTGCTCGGCTCCCGGCTGACCGCCGTCGCGCGGGAGCTGGAGCGCACCGACGGGGCGCACGGCCTGCCGCTCGGCCTCTTCGGCGCCAGCACCGGCGCGGCAGCCGCGCTGTACACCGCCGCCGAGCTGGGCCCGGCGGTGCGCGCCGTCGTCTCCCGGGGCGGGCGCCCGGACCTCGCCGGCCCCGACGTCCTGGGCCGGGTGGACACCCCGACGCTGCTCGTGGTCGGTGCCCTGGACACCGCAGTGCTCGACCTCAACCGGCAGGCCCGGGCCCGGCTGCGGGGCGGGAGCGAGCTGGCGGTGGTGCCGCACGCGAGCCATCTGTTCGAGGAACCGGGCACCCTCGACCGGGCCGCTGAGCTGGCCGGGGACTGGTTCCTGCGCCACCTCCCGCCCACCGAAGGCCAGCGTGCCGACGGGCGCTAGTCACCGGTTGCGCAGATTTCGTGGGAGCACCGCCCTGAGGCAGCGCACATTGTGCAGCCAGAGCCGGGAAATCCTGATCAGCTTGTACACATTGAGCAGCGAAAGATCGACCTGTTGCCCAACCCTCACAACAGGAGCAAGCTCTGCGCAACCGCACCGCCCACCCGTTCGCCGTGCGGCAGCGATCCACGCGATCGACCGGAAGCCCCAAACCCCCGGAAACCCCCGGAAGCCTCAATGCCGAGGCCCTGAGTGGAGGAACGAGCGATGACCCCGCAGTCCCACGCCCTTGAGCTGACCCCCGAGGAGCGCGAGGCCGGCCTCGACGCCGACCAGCTGCGCCGCCTCGTCGGCCTCGTCGAGCACGACCAGGCCTCCGACCCGTTCCCGGTCACCGCTCAGGACGCCGTCGTGTTCGTGGTCGGCAACGCCACCCAGACGGCCCAGTTCTACCAGGTCGTGTTCGGCATGGAGCTGGTCGCCTACTCCGGCCCGGAGACCGGTCGCCGCGACCGCAAGTCCTACGTGCTGCGCTCCGGCTCCTGCCGCTTCGTGATCAAGGGCGGCGTCCAGCCGGACAGCCCGCTGCTGGACCACCACCGCCGCCACGGCGACGGCGTGGTCGACCTCGCCCTGGAGGTCCCGGACGTCGACAAGTGCATCGAGCACGCCCGCGCCAGCGGCGCCACCGTCCTGGAGGAGCCGAACGACGTCACGGACGAGAACGGCACCGTGCGCCGCGCGGCCATCGCCACCTACGGCGAGACCCGCCACACCCTGATCGACCGCTCCCGCTACAACGGCCCCTACCTGCCGGGCTACGTCGTCGCCAAGAGCAGCGTCACCCACCCGGAGGGCTCGCCCAAGCGCCTGTTCCAGGCCCTGGACCACGCCGTGGGCAACGTCGAGCTGGGCCGGATGGACGAGTGGGTCCAGTTCTACAACCGGGTCATGGGCTTCGTGAACATGGCCGAGTTCGTCGGCGACGACATCGCCACCGAGTACTCCGCCCTGATGTCCAAGGTCGTCGCCAGCGGCAACCACCGGGTGAAGTTCCCGCTCAACGAGCCGGCCATCGCCAAGAAGAAGTCCCAGATCGACGAGTACCTGGAGTTCTACGCCGGCCCCGGCTGCCAGCACATGGCGCTCGCCACCAACGACATCCTCACCACCGTGGACGTGCTGCGCGCCCGCGGCGTGGAGTTCCTCAACACCCCGGACGCCTACTACGACGACCCGGAGCTGCGCGAGCGTATCGGCAAGGTGCGGGTGCCGATTGAGGAGCTGAAGAAGCGCGGCATCCTGGTCGACCGCGACGAGGACGGCTACCTGCTGCAGATCTTCACCAAGCCGATCGGCGACCGTCCGACCGTCTTCTACGAGTTCATCGAGCGGCACGGTTCGCTGGGCTTCGGCAAGGGCAACTTCAAGGCGCTGTTCGAGTCCATCGAGCGCGAACAGGACCGTCGCGGCAACCTGTAGCGTCGGGACACCCTGACGGACGGTCGACCGGCGGACGGTCGGCTCACGGACGGTCGAGGAGGAACACGGAGATGGCGTACTACCGGCAGCTGGGCAACATCCCGCCCAAGCGGCACACCCAGCACCGCACACCCGAAGGCGGGCTGTACTACGAGGAGTTGATGGGCGAGGAGGGTTTCTCCTCCGACTCGTCGCTGCTCTACCACCGGGGCATCCCCTCGGCGGTGGTCGACGCGGCGCCCTGGGAACTGCCCGACCAGTCCACGGTGCCCAACCATCCCCTGCTCCCCCGCCACCTCAAGCTGCACGAGCTGTTCGCGGACCAGGAATGGAAGTCCGCGGACGTCGTCAGCAGCCGCCGCCTGGTCCTCGGCAACGGCGACGTGCGGATCTCGTACGTCGCCGCCGGGGCCCCCAGCGAGCTGTACCGCAACGGGCTCGGCGACGAGTGCGTGTACGTGGAGTCCGGCTCGGGCACGGTCGAGACGGTCTTCGGCTCGATCGAGGTCGGGCAGGGTGACTACGTGATCATCCCGCGCGCCACCACCCACCGCTGGGTGCCCTCCGGGGACGAGCCACTGCGCGCCTACTGCATCGAGGCGAACAGCCACATCACCCCGGTCAAGCGCTACCTGTCCAAGTACGGACAGCTGCTGGAGCACGCGCCGTACTGCGAGCGGGACCTCCGCGGACCGGTCGGCCCGCTCGTCGTCGACACCCCAGGGGACGTCGACGTGCTGGTCAAGCACCGTGGCCCGAACGGAGTTTCGGGCACCCGCTACACCGTGCCGCACCACCCCTTCGACGTGGTCGGCTGGGACGGCTGCCTCTACCCGTACGCCTTCAACATCCGGGACTTCGAGCCGATCACCGGCCGGATCCACCAGCCGCCGCCGGCCCACCAGGTGTTCGAGGGCAACGGCTTCGTGATCTGCAACTTCGTTCCCCGCAAGGTGGATTACCATCCGCTGTCCATCCCGGTGCCGTACTACCACGCCAACGTGGACAGCGACGAGGTCATGTTCTACTGCGGCGGCGACTACGCGGCCCGCAAGGGGTCCGGCATCGGACAGGGCTCGATCTCGCTGCACCCGGGCGGACACACCCACGGGCCGCAGCCGGGCGCGTACGAGCGCAGCATCGGCGTGGACTTCTTCGACGAGCTGGCGGTCATGGTGGACACCTTCCGCCCGCTGGAGCTCGGCGAGGGCGGACGGGCCAGCGAGGATTCCGACTACGCCTGGACGTGGGCGGGCCGGGGGCCCGGGCGATGAGCTCCGGCACTCCCGCGTTCCCGCCTCCGGGGTCGTCGGCGGGTTCGTCCGCGGGCCCCTTCACCGTCCCGGAGCTGTTCCGGGGACTCTTCGACGACGCGGCGGTGTTCCCGCCGGGGAACCTGCCGGTCGTCGAGGCGGTGCCCGCGCACCGCGCCCACCGCACCGCCTGGTACGCCGACGCGGTCGGCCCGTTCCTCTGTGGGGCGGGCCGCTTGGGCGAACTGGCCGCGGCGGTGGAGGGCACCGGGCCGCTCAGGGTCGGGCTCGTGCTGCCGGGGGGCAGCGCCGAGCTCGGGCCGGCGCTCGCCGCCGCCGCGCCCTTCGAACTCGCCGGGGTCGAACTGGCCACCCGGGACGCCGCCGAGGCGGTCGCCGAGCTGGACCGACTGCTGCCCCCGGACGTGCCCGCCGCCGTCGAACTGCCCCGCGAACTCCTGCGCGGCAACGGGCTGGACGAGACGCTGGACATCCTCGTCGACAGCGCCTACCGGGCGAAGCTCCGCACCGGAGGAGTCGTCGCGGAGGCGTTCCCGGACGAGGACGAGCTGGCCTCCTTCCTGACCGGCTGCGCCCGGCGCGGCCTGCCGTACAAGTGCACGGCCGGGCTGCACAATGCCGTCCGGCACACCGATCCGGAGACCGGCTTCGAGCACCACGGCTTCCTCAACGTGCTGCTGGCCGCCCAGGAGACGGACCGCGCCGCGGCCGCCGAGGTGCTGGCCGAGCGCGACGGCGAGGTGCTGGCCAAGGCCGTCCGCGCCCTGAGCGGGCACCAGGTTACGGTGATCCGCAACTCGTTCACCGCGTTCGGCACCTGCAGCATCGCCGAACCCCTGGACGACCTGGCCGCGCTCGGCCTGCTGTCGCCCAGCCCACTCGTCCAGGAGGACCGTTGAGCACCCCCCGCAGCTGGATCACCAGCGCCCAGGACTCACCGTTCGGCGTGCACAACCTGCCGTACGGCGTCTTCACCGCGGCCGACCGGCCCGGGCAGCGACGGATCGGTGTGCGCATCGGGGACTTCGTGCTGGACGCCGGGGCGGCCGCCCGCGCGGCCGGTGCGCCGTCGGTGCTGCTGGACGCCGACTCGCTCAACCCGCTGATGGCGGCCGGGCGTTCGGTCTGGACGCAGGTGCGGTCCGACCTCACCACCTGGCTGACGGACGGGTCCTTCCGCGAGGCCCTGTCACCGGCGCTGCTGCCGGCCGGCGAGGTCGAGCTGCACCTGCCTTTCGAGGTCGCGGACTACGTCGACTTCTACGCCTCCGAGCACCACGCCACCAACCTGGGCCGGATCTTCCGCCCGGGCTCGGAGCCGCTCACCCCCAACTGGAAGCACCTGCCGATCGGTTACCACGGCCGGGCGGGCACGGTCGTGGTGTCCGGCACCCCGGTGGTGCGGCCGCACGGACAGCGCAAGGCGCCCGCCGACGTGGTGCCGAGCTTCGGGCCTTCGCGCCGGCTGGACATCGAGGCCGAGGTCGGCTTCGTCGTCGGCACGCCGTCCGAACTGGGCCGGCCGGTCACGCTGGACGACTTCCGCGAGCACGTGTTCGGCGTCTGCCTGGTCAACGACTGGTCGGCACGCGACATCCAGGCCTGGGAGTACGTGCCGCTCGGCCCCTTCCTGGGCAAGTCCTTCGCGACCTCGGTCTCGCCGTGGATCGTGCCGCTGGACGCCCTGCAGCACGCCCGGGTCACCCCGCCGCAGCGCGACGTCGAGCCGCTGGCGTACCTCGACGACCGCGGCGGGGAGCCGTGGGGCCTGGACCTGGCGATGGAGGTCCGGCTGAACGGGCACCTCGTCTCGTGTCCGCCGTTCGCCGGCATGTACTGGACGGCGCAGCAGCAGCTGACCCACATGACCGCCAACGGCGCCTCGCTGCGCACCGGCGACCTGTTCGCCTCGGGAACGGTCAGCGGGCCGGAGCCGGACACCCGCGGCGCGCTGATCGAGCTGACCTGGAACGGCGAGGAGCCGCTCAAGCTGCCGGACGGGACGACCCGGACCTTCCTGGAGGACGGCGACGAGGTCGTCATCACGGCGACGGCCCCGGGGCCGGACGGCGCGGTGGTCGGGTTCGGCGAGGTCTCGGGACGGGTGCGGGGCTGACGGCTGACGGCTGACGGCTGACAAGTAACAATCGACGGATGACAGCTGACAGATTTCATCATCTGAAATCCGTCAGCTGTCATCTGTTTTCCACCGCGCAGCCAGCCCGCGTGGACGTCGGTGTCCACCACGCCGGGCGCGATCGAGTCGGCCGTGATCCCGCGCGGGGCGAGTTGCTCGGCGAGGCTGGGCGTGAGGGTGTCCAGCGGTGGCGCCGTAGGCGATATCTCGCGATCACAACCACCCGCCCGCCCCGGTACGGTGGACAGCGGAAGGCGAGATCACCGAGGGGACGGGAGCGGTTCCGATGGGCGAAGAGGTGGCGGAGGTCCTGGCGGTCCTGGGCGGAGACGGCGACGGCGGTCTCGGACGGATCGTGCTGAACCGCCCGCGGGCGCTCAACTCGCTCACCCATGGCATGATCACCGCCATCCGCGCGACCCTGGACGACTGGATCGACGACGACCGGGTGCGAGCCGTCGTCCTGGCCGGCTCCGGTGAGCGCGGACTTTGCGCGGGCGCGGACCTGCGCGCGATGCACGACGAGGTCAGGGCGGGCGGGGCCGGCACCCGCGCCTTCTTCCGCGACGAGTACCGGCTCAACGCCCTGATCGCCCGCTACCCGAAGCCCTTCGTCGCGCTGATGGACGGCATCACCATGGGCGGCGGCGTCGGGCTGTCCGCCCACAGTGCGCTGCGGGTCGTCACCGAGCGCTCCACGATCGCCATGCCCGAGACCCGGATCGGCCTCGTTCCCGACGTCGGCGGCAGTCGCCTGCTCGCCCGCGCCCCGGGCGAGTTGGGCACCCACCTCGGCCTCACCTCCGCCTCGATGGGCCCCGGTGACGCCCTGCTGTGCGGTTTCGCGGACCACTTCGTTCCGTCCGCGCGCATCCCCGAACTGCTCGACGCCCTCGCCCGCAGCACCGACCCGGCCGCGACCGTCGCCGCCCACGCCGAGCCCGCGCCGACCGCCGGGCTCGCCGGACAGCGTGACTGGATCGACGCCTGCTACGCGGCCGACACCGTCGAGGAGATCGTCGAGCGGCTGCTCAACTCCGGTGTGCCGGAGGCGAAGGAGTCCGCCGAGCTGGTGCTCGGGAACTCCCCCACCGCCGTCAAGGTCACCCTGGCGGCACTGCGCCGGGCGCGGGCGCTGGTCTCGCTGGAGGCCGTGCTCGACCAGGAGTACCGGATCTCCTGCACCGCACTGGACGGCCACGACCTGGTCGAGGGCATCCGCGCCCAGGTGATCGACAAGGACCGCAACCCGCAGTGGTCGCCGCGTACGCTGGGCGGCGTGACGGAGGCCGACGTCGCGCGCTACTTCGCACCGCGCGAGGGCGACGAGCTGGGCCTGACCTGACCGGGCGCGGCCGACCACCTGCCACTGATCGGGGCCTTCCGACGCCAGGCCCCGAGGTCGGACGCCTGTTGGCCGATCATGTCCTGGGGTGCGCCGACCGCTCCGCCTGAGCGTCGGCTTCACAGGTTCACGACGGTGCCCGTGCTTGCTTCCGTACGCACGAGGGCAACCAACGCGGCGGCTCCGGCGACCAGCTCTGTACGTCCGCCCACGCCGCACCCGGCGTCCACGCCCGCACCCTCCTGGGCCCTGTGGCCGCTGTGCCGGCGACCGGCCGCCAGCCGGCTGCCGGCAGCCGGCTGGTGACCGGCGTCTCGCATACCAAGACTGGCGCGAGGCGGGGCGCGTCGTAGATCGTTGGGTGGTCAGTGCGCGCCCGCGCGGCGCCGAGCAGTGGAATGGCCGAGCAGCGGATTGGAAGTAACGGCGATGACCGAGACCGAGAGCTACGAGACGATCCTGGTCGAGCGCAAGGGCCGGGTCGGGCTGATCACGCTCAACCGGCCCAAGGCGCTCAACGCGCTGAACACCCAGCTGATGAACGAGGTCGTGGCGGCCGCCACCGCCTTCGACCGGGACCCGGAGATCGGCTGTCTGGTGATCACCGGTTCGGAGAAGGCCTTCGCGGCCGGAGCCGACATCAAGGAGATGCAGGACAACCGGTTCCCGGACGTATACCTGGACGACTGGCTGGGCCCCTGGGACCGCATCGGCGCGCTGCGCAAGCCGGTCGTCGCGGCGGTGGCCGGGTTCGCGCTGGGCGGCGGCTGCGAGCTGGCGATGATGTGCGACATCCTGCTGGCCGCGGACACCGCCAAGTTCGGGCAGCCGGAGATCAAGCTCGGTGTGCTCCCGGGCATCGGCGGCTCGCAGCGGCTGACCCGCGCGATCGGCAAGGCGAAGGCCATGGACCTGTGCCTGACCGGCCGGATGATGGACGCCGAGGAGGCCGAGCGGGCGGGCCTGGTCGCCCGGATCGTCCCTGCCGACCAGCTGCTGGCCGAGGCGCTGGCCACCGCCGAGACCGTCGCCGCGATGTCCACCCCGTCGGCGATCATGCTCAAGGAGAGCGTCAACCGTTCCTTCGAGACCACGCTGGCCGAGGGCGTCCGCTTCGAGCGCCGGCTGTTCCACTCGGTGTTCGCCACCGTGGACCAGAAGGAGGGCATGGCGGCCTTCGCCGAGAAGCGGGCCGCGAAGTTCGAGAACCGCTGACGGGCGCCGGATGACAGCTGACACCTGACAGCTGACGGATTTCAGATGTTGAAACCTGTCAGCTGTCAACTGTTACCTGTCGGCTGTTGCCTGTCAGCTGTCACCCGCTCCCCGTCACCCTCCTCCACCAGCACCGTGTTCAGCCGAGCCAGCCCGCTCCGGGTGGCGGCGACCACGATGCGGTCGCCCGGGGCCAGCCGCCGGGTGCGGTCCGCGAAGCCCCATTGGAGGTGGCTGCTGCGGGCGAAGCGGGCGGCGATCACCCGGACGCCGCCCGGGTCCTCCAGGTCGTGCCTGTTCAGACCGATGAGTCCGCTGCCGTCCTCCACCGTCAGCTCGGCGATCAACAGCACGTGCCGGAACACCGAGAGCGTGCCGCGCACCTCGCTGCCCATCAGGGCGGCGGCGAAGGCGGGCGCGGCCAGGTAGGAGACCGAGCGGGAGGCCGCGTTGTCCAGCGTTCTGTAGAAGTGGCCGGCGAAGTCGTCGTCGAACAGTCGGACGACCACCCGGACGTCGGGGTTGCCGTGGCGGGCCTCCAGCGCCGCCTCCAGGTTGGTGGCGTCGTCCCCGCTGAGCGCGATCACCGCCCGGCTGTGCTTCAGGCGGGCCCGGCGGAGCTGTTCCTCGAACGGCCCGTCGCCCAGCACGACCGGAATGCCGAGCGCCCGGACGGCGGCGATGCCGCGGGCCTGCGGGTCGCGCTCCAGGCAGACGACCGGCACGCCCATCCCGTGCAGCTGGGTGGCGACCCGGGTACCGACGTTGCCCAGTCCGACCACGATCACGTGGTCCCGGGTGCCGGCACTCGGGTTGCGCGGCAGCCCGCGCCGCCCGGAGCCGAGCACCTCGACCGCGATGGCGGTGGCGACCGGCGCGAAGGTGATCCCGCAGATGGTGATCACCACCTGGGCGACCCGTTGCCAGACCCCGCCCGTGCCGGTCCCGGCGGCGATGTCGGCCTGCTGGTCGGGCTGGGCGGCGCCGGCCAGGTCGAGCAGGGAGACGTAGACGGTCCAGCCGAAGTCACGGTTGAGGTACCAGAGCACGGCGAAGGCCATCAGCACCGCGGCGAGCGCGGTGAGCAGCACCACCCGCAGCCGGGCGCTGGCGAGGAAACGCATGGTGTCGAGCACCCGCCAGCGCAGCCGCCGTACCCAGCTGATCGGTTCCCGGGGCTTCATCCGCAGTGCCTGCAGCGCCGCGGTCCCGCCCGACGCCTCCTCGGCGTCGGGCTCGGCCTCGGGCTCGGCCCCGGACTCGAACTCGGAGCCGGCCGCGACTTCGACCTCGCCTTCGGCCTCGGGGTAGGCAGCGGGCGCGGGCTCCGACGCCGGTGAGCGGCGCAGCCCGCCCGGCCGGACGGGCCCGTCGTCGCCGAACTCCCGGGCGAGCCTGACGAACTGGGCCGAGTCGCCCTCCTGTTCCGGCAGCAGACGGATCTTGCTCAGGTCCTGCCGGTCGATGTGGTCGGCGACCACGCAGATCTGGTCCGGGGTGATGGCGTCGTCGAACGCGATGTGCAGGTAGCGGCCGTCGATCTCGACCGAGTTGGGCCGGCCCAGCGCGGCGGCGGCGAAAGCCGGGGCGGCGGTCGCGGAGCCGGAGAGCGCGGCGCCGTTCCTGAGCAATCGCTCGATGTTCTCACCGAGACGCTGGTTGAACATCCGGAACACGGTCCGGATGTCCGGATTGTGGCACTGGGCGCTGAGTGCTGCGTGGATGTTGTCCTGGTCGCTGCCCTCGACCAGGGCGAGGCCGCGGGCGGTGTCGATGGACACCGCCCGCAGCGCCTCCTCGGTGAGGTTCGGGTACTCGACCACGGCCGCGACACCCGTGATCTGCTCGATCTGCGGCGCGTGGTCGCGGGTGCGGTCGGCGACCAGGACGACGACCGGGACGTCGTAGTGCTCGACGAGCTCCAGGACCAGCCGGTGGGCCAGTGCGTTGCCCCCGCAGACGATGTAGTGCTGGCTGATCGGCTCGACCGGAGGGGTCCCCCACCCTTCAGAAGTCATACCGCCGGACGGTATCGCCGGCAGATGGCCGGAGGATGTCGTTCCGGCGGCCTGAAAAACTCGAACGGACGTACCCACCGTGCGGGCCGGCGGCGGTGCGAAGAGGCTGGGGTTCGTTCTCCGCCCCCGACCCGAGGAGTACTTCGTCGTGGCCCCTCCGATCATCACCCCCGAAGGCTCCCCGACCCAGGGCCCGCTCGGCCTGCTCGCCAAGGCCGCCTGGCAGGTCCTGCTGGCCGCAGGCGTGGCCTCGCTCGCCCTGGGCATCGTCGTCTTCGTGTGGCCACGCGAGACGCTGGTGGTGGTGGGCGTGCTGTTCGGCGTCTACCTGCTGGTCATCGGCGTCGTCCAGCTGGTCGCCGCGTTCGGCACCCACACCACCACCGCGCTGCGGGTGCTGGCGTTCATCAGCGGCGCGATCAGCTTGCTGCTCGGGCTGCTCTGCTTCCGCGGCGCGGTGCAGTCACTGCTGCTGCTCGCCCTCTGGATCGGGATCGGCTGGCTGTTCCGCGGCATCACCCAGCTCGCCGCCGTGATCTCCGATCCGCTGATGCCCGCCCGCGGCTGGCAGGCCTTCGCCGGCGTGGCCAACACCCTGGCCGGAGTGCTGCTGATGGTCTGGCCGGTCGGCTCGATCGCCGCGCTCACCGTGCTGGCCGGGTGCTGGCTGGTGATCCTCGGCCTGGTGGAGATCGTGACCGCCATCCAGGTGCGCGGCCGGGCCAAGCAGATCCCGGCCGGGGTCTGACGCGGCGCCACCACCCCCTGGGCCATCACTGTCCGAGCGCCCTCGCCCCCCTGCTACGGCCGGGGGGCGTAGCCGAGCCGGAAGGTGGCGGCCTCCAGCCGTTCCGGTCCGAGACGCACGTCCGTCAGCCGCTCGGCGAGCGCGAAGGCCGCCTCGGTGTGCAGCGCCCGGCGTTCGCCGTCCAGCTGGAAGCCGCAGGCCGTCAGCAGCTCGGCGACACCGGGGGCCTCGGCGTCCGTGCCGTGCCGCTGGTCGGCGAAGAGCGGCTCGAACTGCAGCCGGCAGGAGCCGTGCTCCCACCAGTTGAAGTGGTCCACCGCATTGGCGTTCCGGAAGTGCGAGACCAACCGGGTGCCGTCGACGAGCCGGGGGATGACGTCGTGCAGGCTGCCGAGGTAGCCGTACGGCTCGACAGCGAGCGCCCAGCCGTCGAGCTCGGTGACGGCGACGAGCAGCCGGTCCTCGTCCAGGTCGAACAGTGCCTCGGCCTCCTCGTCCTCCCCGTCGTCGAAGGTCTCCCAGGCCGCGATCACCGCGTCCAGGCCGGTCACCTCCCGGCCGGGCAGGGCGTCGAAGCGGCGCAGCAGTTCGTCGCCGCCGATCCCCTCGACGTGGGTGAGGCAGTAGGCCTCACCCAGGACGGGATAGCGCTGTTCGAACCAGGTGTAGTCGGTGGCGTGTGCGGCGGTCATGCCCAGGATGCTGCCAGACCCCTCTGACGCCACCCGCCGCACCCCCGCCGCGCCACGCCACGCCGCCCCGAGGCCGCTCAGAGCCAGACCGGCGTGTCCGTCCCCCAACGCCCTGGCGAGCGCGCCCAGTCGACGGGTGCGCCGTCGTAACCGATCGGCGGCCGGGCGTACCGCAGCCGTCCGTACGCCGAGTCGGTCTCGATGAGCCAGTGCGCCGCTTCGTACGGTTCGGTGTCCGGGCCCGGGGCGGCCGTCGGCTCGGGCGGGATGCCGTGCAGCAGCCAGGAGGCCGTGCCGGCCAGGGAGAAGCGCAGGTGGCGGCCGCCGGGGCGGTGGGTGCGCTGCTCGGTGAGAGCGCGCAGGACGGCGGCGGCGAGGAGGTAGCCGGTGCCGTGGTCGAGGGCCTGGGCGGGCAGCGCGCCGGGTCGGCCGTCGGGGGCCGCCTCGTGGGCGGCGATGCCGACGCCGGCCTGGACCAGGCTGTCGAAGCCGCGGCGCCCGGCCCGCGGGCCGCTCCAGCCCCAGGCGCAGAGCTGGGCGAGGATCAGGTCGGGGCGGCGGGCGAACAGCGCCTCGGGGGCGAGGCCGTGGGTGTCGAGCGAACCGGGACGGTAGGCGCTGACGACCACGTCGGCGGTGTCGAGCAGGCCCTCGAAGGTGGCCCGGTCGGCCGGGTCGGCGAGGTCCAGCCTGGTGGAGCGCTTGCCGAAGCCGGTGTCGGTGTGGGCGTCGTCGGCCTCGGGCAGCCGGGGCGAGTCGATCCGCAGCACGTCGGCGCCGAGCAGGGCGAGGGTGCGGGTGGCGACCGGTCCGGAGATCACCCTGCTGAGGTCGAGGACCCGGATCCCGGCAGCGGGCCGGTCCACCGGGGCCGCGGGGAGTGGCCGGACGGGCGCGGTGCCGACTTCCCGGCACTCCACCAAGGGGTGCACGGCATTGCTCACCGACGCGACTGCCACGGCGAGCGCCCCTGCCTCGTAGGCGCGCTCCTGGACCTGCTCGGCCGGCAGCTTGCCGAGTGCCTGGGCGAGCTGCTCGGGCCCGGCGTCGGGAGCGAGGCCGAGGACGGCGAGCAGCCGGTCGCGGTGGTGCGGGTAGTTGGCGTGGGTGCGGACCCAGCCGTCGGCGGTGCGCCAGAAGCCGGAGAGCGGCGCGAAGCTGACGGGCTTGCGGCCGTCGACCTCCAGGTGCCGCTCGCTGACGAAGGAGGTGGCGACCGCGCCCTCGTCCACCCGGACCGCGGGGACCGGCCCGCCGCTGCGGTGCGCGGCGAGTTCGGCGGCGGCCAGCGAGCAGGCGGCCACGGTGGCCCGGGCCAGTCGCCGCACCTGGAGGCCGGAGGGCAGGCCGTCCTGCGGGCCGTGGAAACTCACCCGGTCCAGCAGTTCGGCCGGTCCGCCGAGAGCCGCCCAGACGTCGGCGGTGGGGCGGTCGGCGGTGGGGCGGTCGGCGGGGCCGGGGATGGGCCCGGGTGCCGACTCGGGCCGGTGCGCGGCCGCGGGGGTTGTCTGACGTTCGGTCACGGCTGGCATTGTGCTCCGCATCCGGTCCGCCCGCCGTGACGCAGACCACCGCCCGACCCGTTCCCGCACGTCGACCGCACATCGCCTGCGCCGCGCCCGAACGGCGCCCGAACGGCGGCAGTTCCGCAGCACCGGCGGCCGGCTTCCGACCGACGGGTAGGGTGCGAAGACGCGGCCTTCGCGGCCGACGCACGGGGGCTGAGTGACAAGGGGGGGACACATGCACACGATCCGCCGTCTGGACCTGGGCTACATCGTCCGGCCGGCCTCCGAGGTGGGCGGCCCCGAGCCGCGGGTGGAGCCGGTGCTCGCGTACCTCGTCCGCGGCCCGCACGGGCTGTTGCTGTTCGATACCGGGATCGGCGCGGGCTCGCCGGAGACCGAGGCGCACTACCGCCCCGTCCGCCGCCCGCTGCCGCAGGCGCTCGCAGCGGCCGGCGTCTCGGTCTCGGACATCGACCTGGTGGTCAACTGCCACCTGCACTTCGACCACTGCGGCGGCAATCCGCTGTTCGCCGGGACTCCCGTCCTCGTCCAGTCGAGCGAGCTGGCCACCGCCCGGCGCGGTGACTACACCATCGACGGCTTGGTCGACTTCCCCGGCGCGGTTCACCACGAACTCGACGGCGAGGCCGAGATCTGGCCCGGCGTCCGGGTGCTGCCCACCCCCGGACACACCGACGGCCACCAGTCACTGCTGGTCGAGCGGCTGGGCGACTGCACCGTACTGCTAGCCGGGCAGGCGTACGACTTCGCCACCGAGTACGGGCAGGCGCTGCTTGCCCGGCAGGCCACCCGCGAGGGGGTGGCCGCGCCGCTGCCCGGCTACCGGGCCTGGCTGGACCGGGTGGCGGAACACGCGCCGCGCCGGGTGTTCTTCGCCCACGACCACGCGGTCTGGGAGCCTGCCTGACGGGCCGCCGCCGAGCCGTGGGGCGGCCGGGGCCGAGGAAGCTCGGAGGACTCGGCGGGCCCAGCCGGCTCGGAGGAGTCAGCGGGCCCAGCCGGCTCGGAGGGCTCGGAGGGCTCAGAAGGTGAAGCGCAGCGCGCCGACCCGGTGGTCGAAACTGGACGGGACGAGCACCGGCTCGCCGAGCGACCGCGCCTCGGGCAGCCGGGTGAACAGTTCGCGGAACAGCGCCGTCATCTCCTGCCGGGCCAGGTACGCGCCGAGGCAGTAGTGCGGCCCGCCGCCGCCGTAGCCGAGGTGGGGGTTGGGGGTGCGGGCGATGTCGAAGGCCTCGGGGTCCGGGAACACCGTCTCGTCCCGGTTCGCCGAGCCGTAGTACAGCGCGACCTTCTCCCCCGCCCGCAGCAGCGGACCGCCCGGGCCGCCGAGTTCGTGGTCTACGGCGACGGTCCGACGGAACTGGACGATCGGGGTGGCGTGGCGGACGATCTCGTCCACCGCCCCGTCGAGTCGTCCGTCCAGGTCGGCGAGCAGCAGCGCGCGCTGCTCGGGGTGGACGGTCAACAGGTGGAGACCGTGGGCGAGCGCGTTGCGGGTGGTCTCGACCCCGGCGACCAGCAGCAGGCTGAAGAAGGCGCCCAGCTCCCGGCCGGTCAGCCGGCGGCCGTCCACGTCCGCGGTGACCAGCGCGGAGATCAGGTCCTCGGCGGGCCGACGGCGGCGCTCGCGGCCGATCGTGGCCACGATGCCCTGCATCCGGGCGAGTGCCGCCAGGCCGCGCCCGGGAATCCGGATCCGGCCGCTCCGTGCCCGGGCCACCCCGGTGCCCTCGGAGGTGCGGTTGACCAGGTCGAGGATGGTGCGGCGGGGCCCTTCGGGGATGCCCATCATGGAGCAGATGACCTGGAACGGGAGCTCGGCGGCCACCGTGCCGACGAAGTCCTCGGGCCGGCCGCGTTCGACCTCGTCCACCAGGGCGGCGGCGATCCGGCGGACGTCCTCCTCGATCCGGCCGAGCAGTCGCGGGGTGAAGGCCCGGGAGACGATCCGGCGCAGCTGGGAGTGGCGGGGGTCGTCCAGGTTGACCATCGAGTCGCCGAACAGCAGCCGGACCCAGCGGGGCGGTTCCGGGGTAGTCGCGCCGGGACCGGACCGGAAGACGGCGGGGCTACGACTCGCCTCGACCACGTCGGCGTGCCGAACCAAGGCGTGGAAGCCCCGGCCGGTGGCACGGTCGCCGAAGTAGGCCGGGGCGGGACGGCGGCGCAGCTCCGCGAAGGCCGCGGCGCGGGCGGGGGCCGGCAATCGCCAGAAGCGGGGGTCGGAGAGGTCCGGGGTACCCGCCGCCGGGGTGGGGGCCTCCGTCGGAGTGTTCATGGCCGCGCCTCCTGCTTCCGATCCGATTCGTTTCGACACGTACGTTCCGTGCTGGAGTGTGCACATGTAGTGACCGGGAGGTGCGCGTGTCAAGTCGGTTCGACGACCGGGTGAAACGGTGCTAAAAGCGACTTATCGGTCAACCCGACGGGCCGGGCATGGTCTCACGGGCCGGATCCGGCCATGACCGGAGGGTGCGGTACGGCCGGGACCCGGCGGGTGCGACGATGAGTGCCATCGTGATGACCGACCGGATCCGCCTGCTGCGCGCCGCGGTCTTCGCCGCGCTGTGCGTGGCGATGGCCGCCACCGCGCACGTCGCGATGGCCGGGGCCGGGGTCTCGCCGCCGGTACTGCTCGGCGCCTTCGGAGCCGTCCTCGGACTGACCTGGCTACTGGCCGGGAAGCGGCGCGGAATCGGTGTGATCAGCATCTGGATGGTCGCGGCGCAGAGCGCGCTACACCTGCTGTTCCAACAGGCCGGGACGGTCGGCCACGGGGGCGCCGGTCTCGGCCGGCTCGCCGGCACGGACTGGGCGGCCCTGCTGCTCTGCAACCCGGACCGGACCGGCGGCGGGCTCCCTCCCGTCGAGCTGGCCCGGATGGCAGGCATCGACCCGGACGTCCCGCCGCCCAGCGGCAGCCTGCGGCCGATGGCGGGGATGCACCACGGCGCGGTGGGGTCGGTCGACGGGCCGGCCGTGAACATGGGCATGCCGGGGATGAGCGGGGCGGCCGGGACGACCGGGATGCCGGCCATGTCCTCGGGGATGACCCACCAGATGTCCGTCGGGATGTCCGGTCAGACGTCCGGCGGGATGTCCGGTCAGTTGTCCGGCGGGATGTCGCACGGCATGTCGACCGGGATGGCCCTCGCCCACGTCGTGGCGGCGCTCGTCTGCGCGCTGCTGCTCTGGCGCGGTGAGGCCGCGCTGGTCCGGGTCTTCGAGCTGCTCGCCGCGCTCGGGACGGTGGTCGCGGGGGCGCTGCTGCTCCCGCTGCTGACGCTGTTCGCCCGCCCGCTCGGGTACCGGCCGCCCGCCGCGCCCCGGCGCGCCGACCGACCGGCTCGGCCGCTCCGGTCGGTGCTGCTCACCCATGCCGTCGTCCGGCGTGGGCCGCCGGCGTTCGCGCTCGCCTGCTGACGCGCCCGCCGCGCTCCTCCCCCACCGGCCGGACTCCGGCCATCCCGGGACGTTCGCGTCGGGCAGGTCGCCCTGCCGCGCCGCCGCGCCCGGCGCCGTCTCCTCCGGTGCCGTCGCGCCTCGCGCTGCCGTGCCGTCAGGGCTCGGGCCCGTGCCCGCGTCCGCCGCCCTCCTCAGCGGGAGGTGCGGTGTGCCGCGTGGCCGGCCCACGGACGCCTGCGGTGCCGCTGTGCGCGGTGCCGCCCCCAGCCTTCCCCTCGGGACCTTCCCATGCCTCACTTCGACGGCGCACCGGTTCGCACCGGCGCCACCGTCCTACCGCTCCACGGTCTGCGACCCCTCCGGCGCGTGACCGACCGGGGCGTCGACGCCCAGCCGAGCCGGCAGCCCGGCCGCCCACGCCTCCGACGGCCCGTCGGCGGCGGCCGCCGACACCTGGTCGCGCAGCCGCTCGGCCTCTTCCAGCCAGTCCCGGCAGCCGGTGCAGCGCGCCAGGTGCTTGTCCAGCCGGGTGCCGGGCAGGCCGCCCGGTTCGCCGTCGAGCCGTGCGGACAGAGCGGTACGAAACTGCGCGCATCTCATATGACCATCGTCCCGCACGGCTGCCGGGCCGGGAGCGAACGGGTCGCGTCCGGCGATGCTCGCGAGACCGGGATCGTCACGACCGGAGGCCGCCGTGGATGACGACCAGCTGACCGCTCTCGCATTGACCGCCCGGTCGGGGCGGCCCGCCGACGTCGAGGCCTTCGTCCGAGCCACCCAACGGGACGTCTGGCGCTTCGTCGCCCACCTGACCGACGTGCAGTCCGCCGACGACCTCGCCCAGGAGACCTTCCTGCGGGCGCTGCGCAGCCTCCCGGCCTTTGCCGGGCGCTCATCGGCCCGTACCTGGCTGCTGTCGATCGCCCGGCGCACGGTGATCGACCGCTACCGGATGGCCGCCGCCCGGCCGCGTTGCGCGGCACTACCGGACTGGCAGGAGGCGGCGGAACGGCAGGGGGGCGCCCCGACGGCCGAGTTCGAGGACGGCATCGCCCTCGGGGACCTCCTCGAACGGGTGCCCGCGCAGCGGCGGGAGGCTTTCGTGCTGACCCAGGTGGTCGGCCTGACCTACGCCGAGGCGGCCGAGGTCGCCGGATGCCCGGTCGGCACCGTCCGCTCCCGGGTCGCCCGGGCGCGCGAGGAGTTGGTAGCGCGGCTCCGGGCGGCCGAGGCCGGCGAACTCGCGACGGCCTGCTGAGCGGCGGGCGCCCCGGGCGCGGCGACCCGGCGGGCGGCGGCCCCGGCCCGACAGCGGGCGGACGACGGGACGGACGACTAAAGGCAGATGTCGGGTGACAGGTGACAGGTGACAGATGACAGCAAACGGATGACAGATTTCGAAAGCTGTCATCTGTCATCCGTTCGCTGAAAGCCGTTCGCCCGGGAAAATTCCCCCAAACGTTCGGAACCAGGCCCCCCGCGCCCCCGACTGCTGTACCGGACGCCGCCGCCGAGGCGGTGCCCGGTACGGCAGCGGGGAACGGAGGACTTTCGTGCGGGCGCCAAACCCATCACACATCCACGATCTGACGACAGGTCAGCCGCGGCCCGTCGACCGATGGAGCCTGGTCGCGGCCGCCGGGCTGCTCTCGTTCGTCGCGATGCTCGACATGAACGTGGTCAACCTGGCGCTCACCGACATATCCTCCGGCCTGCACGTCTCCGCCGCGGTCGCCCAGTGGGCCGTCCTCGGCTACCAACTCCCCCTGGTCGCCCTGCTGTTGCCGGCCGGACGATGGCTCGACCAGGTCGGCACCAGGCCCGCACTGCTGCTCGCGGTCGGCTGCTTCGCGACCTGCAGCATGCTGGCCGCCCTTGCCCCGTGGATGAGTTGGCTGATCACGGCACGCCTGCTGCAAGGTGCCTTCGGGGCCGTGCTGTTCGTCCTGATGCCGGTGCTGGCCGCGACCTCCGTCCGGCCCGAGCTGCGCGGGCGGGCGATGAGCGTGCCCGCGACGCTGGGGCCGCTCGGGGCCGTCGCCGGCCCGGTGGTCGGCGGCCTGCTGCTGGATCACCTCGGCTGGCGGGCGATCTTCCTGGTCAAGCTGCCGGTCTGCCTGGCCGCCGTCCTGCTCGTGCGCCGGAACGCCCCTCGTCGCGGTCGGCTGCGCCTGCCCGACCGGGGTTCGCTGCGCGACGCCGCCCTCATCGGCGCGGCAGTGGCCGCCGTCCTGCTCGGACTCACCCTGGCACCTAAGGCCCCGCAGTGGCTGCTGCTCGCGCTGCCCGCCGCGCCGCTGGTGCGGCTCTGGCTGCGCCGACCGGGCGGTCGGCCGGTCGCGGAGGTGCTGCGGGCCGCCGGGACCGCCGGGGTGAACGCCTCGGTGCTCGCGCTCGCCGCCGGCTTCGCCGCCTGCCAGTACCTGCTCGTCCAGTACCTGCGCGGCCCGCACGGAGAGAGCGCCACCGGCACCGCGCTGACCATGCTGGCCTTCCCGCTCGGCATGGTGCTGGCCGGGCGGGTCGGCGGCCGGCTGGCCGATCGTTGGGGCGCCCGGCCGACCGCACTCACCGGCGCCGCCCTCACCACCTGCGGCCTCGCGCTGCTCGTCCCGGTGGACTCCGGCTGGTCCACCGTCGACGTCGCCGCGCGGCTCGCCCTGGCCGGTGCCGGGATGGGCCTCAACGGCGGCCCCACCCAGGCGCTGGTGATGACCGCCTCCCCGCCCGGGAAACTCGCCACCGCCGGCTCCGCCGTCCAGCTCTCCCGCAGCCTCGGCTTCGCCCTCGGCCCGGCCCTGGCCACCGCCACTGCCCTCGCGGACGAACGGCCCGGCACCCGGACACACGCGGGCATCGCCCTGGCCGCCCTGGTCGCGGCCACCGCCGTGGTCCTGCTCGCCCGGTACCGCCGCCCGCAGGCCTGACAGCCGCCCGAGATCCCGTCCCGCCCCTTCGGAGGAACCCACATGACCGACACCGTCCGCACCCCGCCCCCGGCCGAAGCCGACGATGCGATCGCCTCAACGAGCACGAGCACGAGCACGGGCGCGCCCACGCCAACGCCCACGCCAACGCCCACGACCACGACCGGAGCCGGGACCGGGCCCGCGTCCGGAGCGCCGCGCTGCCCGTACGGCGACGGCGGGCTCGCCGGCCCCGTCCCGCTGTACGGCCCGGACTACAAGACCGACCCGTACCCCCTCTACCGCCGGATGCGCGAGGCCGGACCGGTGCATCGGGTGGAGTTCCCGAGCGGCATCCACGCCTGGCTGGTCACCGGCTACCAGGCCGCCCATGCGACCCTCAACGATCCCCGGCTCGGCAAGAACCACGCCCTGGGCAACGACAACTGGCGCCGGCTCGCCTCGATCATGCCGGAGCCCCAGCACTCCCAGCTCCAGGTCCACCTGCTGCACCAGGACCCGCCCAAGCACAGCGCCATGCGCCGCCTGGTGGTGGACGCCTTCGCCCCGCGCCGGGTGGAGTCGCTGCGCCCGCGGCTCCAGGAGCTCGCCGACGCCCTGGTGGACGAGCTGCCCGCCACCGGCGGCGCCGACCTGGTGGCGGGCTTCGCGGCCCACTACCCCTTCCGGGTACTGGCCGAAGTCATCGGCTTGCCCGCCGAGTTGGCCGCCCGCTTCGACCGCGAATGGGGCAAGGTGGTCCAGCCGGTCGGCCCCCGGGACCCAGGGCGTCCGGCGTACGAGGCGCGGCTGCGCGGCCTGCAGACGTTCATCGCCGAGGTGGTCGACCGCAAGCACGCCGACCGCCTCGCCCCCGGCTGGGACGAGCGCGAGGACCTGCTCGGCCGGCTCGTAGCAGCCCATGACACGGGCGAGTTGAGCCGCGAGGAGCTCGATTCGATCGTGTTCCAGCTGCTGGTCGCCGGGCAGGAGCCGGTCACCAACCAGATCACCACCATGCTGATCACCCTGCTGCGCCACCCCGGACAGCTCGCCGAACTGCGCGCAGGGCTCGACGAGCCCGGCCGCCTGTCCCGGGCGGTGGAGGAACTGCTGCGCCACGACGCCGCGTTCGAGCTCACCACCTGGCGCTTCTTCGCCGAGGACAGCGACCTGTTCGACACCACCGTCCCGGCAGGCGACTCGGTGATCGTCTCGTTGTGCGCCGCCAACCGGGACGAGGAGCAGTTCCCCGAGGCGGACCGCCTCGACCTCGACCGCGCGCCGAACGCCCACCTCGCCTTCGGCCACGGCATCCACTACTGCCCCGGCGCCGCCCTGGCCCGGGCCGAACTCCAGATCGCCGTCGGCACCCTGCTCACCCGGCTGCCCGGACTGCGTCCGGCCGTCGACCCCGGGGACGGCCTGGACGAACTCGCCTGGATCCCAGCCGTCCTGGCCCGGGGCGTCAACCGGCTGCCGGTCGCCTACGATCGGCGCGCCTGAGCAGCGGCCAGCCGGCTGCCCGACCAGCCGCCCCCGGCTCCCCGCCCCGGCTCCGCCCGCCGAAGCCCGTACTCCCGCCCGCCCGGACCCCGTACGCCCGCCCGTCCATGGAGGAGATCCATCATGCCGCCCGTCGGCACCGTCCCCGTCACCGCCGCGACCTCCCTCGTCACCAGCATCACCAGAACCGCCGGACAGCGGTCGACGGAGCGGCTCGCCGCCCGCATCCTCGGGATGCTGCTCCCGCACCGCCGCGCCGCCGACCCGGAGTTCGACGCCCGTCCCGAGCACTTCCCTCTCCAGCTCGCGCAGTTGGCGGACTTCATCGACGCGGGCGAGCCGATCGTTTTCACCCTGCCGGGCTTCCCGTGCAAGTCGCCGAACCCGGCGAAGGTGCTGGGTCACCTGCCGGACGAGGGCGAGCGGCTGTCCCTGGCCTTCCTCCACGGTCTCTGCGCCCGAATAGGCCGGATCCACCCGCCCGGCGCACGGATCCTGATCTGCTCGGACGGCCACATCTTCGGCGACGTGATCGACGTCCCCGACGACCACATCGACGAGTACTCGGACGAGTTGGCCGCGATGATCGAGCGCGAGGGCCTGCGCCACCTCGACACCTTCGACCTGCGGTCGGTGCTCGGCGACCTGCCGTACGACGAGAAGCGCGCCCGGGTGCACGAGCAGTACGCGCCGAGCGTCGAGGAACTGCGCGAGCAGGTGCTGACCGAGCAGGAGACCCTACGGCTCTACCGCGGCATCATCCGCTTCCTCACCGAGGACGCCACGGGCTTCCCCGGCACCCGGTCCGCCCTGCAACGGGAGTGCCGCCGGCGCGCCTACCGGGTGATCCAACGCAGCAGGGCCTGGGGCGAGTTGATCGCAGAGCAGCACCCCCGCGCCGTGCGGCTCTCCATTCACCCGCAGCCCGCCGGTGCGGCCAAGTTCGGCATCCGGCTGCTGGCGGCGGCCGACGCCTGGACGACCCCCTGGCACTCGGCGGCGCTCCACCGGCCGGACGGCAGCTGGGAGCTGCTCCGCAACGAGGAGGCCGCCCGGCTCGGCCGGCTGGTGGAGCGGAACGGCCGGCCGAGCCACTACGAGAGCCACTACCAGAGCCACTGAGGCCAGGCGGCCCGCCCCCGGAAGCCGGCCTAGCGGAGCTGGGCGGGGGCGGCTGCCGGGGAGCGGTGGTCGAAGGCGATCAACGGGTCACCGGTGAGGGGGTGTTCGACCACCGCGGCGCGTACGCCGAAGACCTCGGCCAGCAGGCCGGCGGTCAGCACCTCGCGCGGCGTCCCGGAGGCGACCAGGACGCCGCGGTGCAGCACGTGCAGCCGGTCGCAGACCGAGGCGGCGGCGTTGAGGTCGTGCAGCGCGACCAGTGTGGTGCGGCGCTGTTCCCGTAGCAGGGCGAGGAGTTCGACCTGGTGCCGGACGTCCAGGTGGTTGGTCGGCTCGTCGAGCACCAGGACGTCCGGCTGCTGGGCGAGCGCGCGGGCCAGCAGCACCCGTTGCCGTTCGCCGCCGGACAGTTCGGCGAAGCGGCGCTCGGCAGCGTCGGTCATGCCGACCCGGTGCAGGGCATCGGCGGTGATCCGGCGGTCCTCGGGGTCGTCGGCCGCGAAGGCCCGCTTGTACGGGGTGCGGCCCATCGCCACCACCTCGTGGACGCTCAACTCGAAGTCGCCGCCGCGCTCCTGGGGCAGTGCGCCGATGTGCCGGGCGGACTGCGCGGGCCGCAGCGCCACCAGGTCCCGCCCGGCCAGCAGCACCCGTCCGGCGCTCGGCCGCAGATGCCGGTAGACCGTGCGCAGCAGGCTGGACTTGCCGCTGCCGTTGGGCCCGACCAGTCCGGCGATCTCCCCCTCCTCGGCGACCAGGTGGACCCCGGCCACCACCGTGCGCCCTGCCAGGGCGACGCTCAGGTCCTCGACGGCGATCCTCAACTGCGCTCCAGTCGTCGGTCCAGCAGGTAGAGAAGGGTGGGAGCGCCGAGCACGGCGGTGACCACGCCGATCGGCAGTTCCTGGCCGTCCAGGGCGGTCCGGGCCATGGTGTCGACCACGACCAGGAGCACCGCTCCGGTGAGGGCGGACAGCGGCAGCAGCCGCCGGTGGTCACCGCCGACGAGCAGCCGGCAGACGTGCGGCACCATCAGCCCGACGAAGCCGATCGCCCCGGAGACGGCGACCAGCACCCCGGTGAGCACGCTGGTGACGACGAAGACCTCCCGGCGCAGCCGGGTGACGTCCACACCGAGCCCGGCGGCCGTCTCGTCGCCCATCAGCATCGCGTTGAGCCCCCGCGCGCGGGCCTGGAGCAGAGCCAGTCCGCTGACCACCGCGACTGCCGGGACGGCGAGTTGGGCCCACACGGCGCCACCGAGACTGCCCATCAGCCAGAACAGCACGCCTCGGGTCTGCTGCTCGTCGCTGGTCTGGAGGACGAGGTAGCTGGTGATGCCGCCGAGGAACTGGGCGATGCCGATGCCGGCCAGCACCAGGCGCAGCGGCGAGAAGCCGCCGCCGCGCCGGGCCATCAGCCAGACCAGGGAGAACGCGGCCAGCGCGCCCGCGAAGGCCGCCAGGGAGACGGTGAGGCCGAGCGCGCTGCCGAAGGAGGGTTCGAGACCGAAGGCGGTGCCGAGGACGATGGTGGCGACCGCCCCGAGGGAGGCGCCGGAGGAGATGCCCAGCAGGTAGGGGTCGGCGAGCGGGTTGCGGACAAGGGCCTGGACGGCGGTGCCGACCAGGCCGAGTCCGGCGCCCACCACGGCCGCCAACAGGGCGCGCGGGACGCGCAGTTGCCAGACGATGAGGTCCCGGGTACCGGGTTCGGGCGCACGGCCGGTGAGGTGGTGGACGACCACCGACCAGACCTCGCCGGGCGGGAGGTCCACCGAGCCGAGCGAGACGGCGGCGGTCAGCGCGAGCAGCAGGGCGACGGCGAGCGCGGCGGCCAGCGGTCCGGCCCGCAGGGTGCGGGCCGGACCGCGGGTCTCCCGGGCGGGCCCGACGCGGAGAGCCGAAGTCACGTCCTACTGCCCGTTCTTGACGAGGTCGGGGTGGACGGTGGCGGCGATCTGGCGGACGGCATCGGCGTTGCGCACCCCTGCGATGGTGGTCACCTCGGAGCCCAGCCGCACGAAGTGCCCCTCCTGGACGGCCTTCAGGCCCTGGGTCGCCGGGAAGCTCCGCAGAAAGGCCTCGGCGTCGTCGTAGGCCTTGCGGGTGGCCTCCTCGCTGCCCCGGTTGCGCACGGCCAGCTGGATCCAGTCCGGGTCCTTGGCCACGACGTCCTCCCAGGAGCCGGGCTTGAAGTCGGCGTCGCAGTCGGCGAACACGTTGCGGGCCCCGGCCTGGGTGATGACGGCGTTGGCGACCTGCCGGCCGCAGACCGCGACCGGCTGCTTGGTCCCGGCGTCGAAGTCGAAGACGAAGTAGCTCGGCCGCTTGTCCCCCGGGACGCCGGCGAGCGCGGTGCGGACCGCGCCGATCCGCTCCTCCATCCCGGAGACGAGCTCTTCGGCGCGGGCGGCGGTGCCGGTGACGGCGCCGAGGCGGCGGATGTCCTCCTCGATCCCGGCGAGGTCGGTGCGCGGCGCCCTGGCGGCCTTCGGGGTGCCGGCGCAGGCGGTGGAGAGGAGGTAGACGTGCTGGATGCCGGCCGCCGCGAACTCCGCCTCACTGGGCCCGGTGGCACCCCCGCCCATCATCGGCATGGCGCCGAAGGTGTCGACGTAGAGGTCGGCGCCGGAGCCGAGCAGCTTCTCCTTGGGGACGGCCTTGTCACCGAGCACCGGGACCTTGGCGCCCTGCTCGGCCAGCGCCGACGGCAGGGTGCCCTTGCCGGGCGGGAAGCCGGTGCCGATCACCCGGTCGCCGACGCCGAGTTGGAGCAGCAGCTCCAGGCTCGCCGCGTTGCTGGTGACGATCCTGGCCGGGGCCTTGGCCATGGTCGTCTCCTTGCCCGCGCAGTCGGCGACCGTGACGGGGAAGCCCCCTGCCGGGACGGACCGGGCGGTGACGGAGGCGCCACCCGCACCGCCGCCCCCGCCGCCGCTTCCGCAGGCCGTGGCGAACAGGGCGACGGCGGCCGCGATGCCGCAGACGACGCGAGGGCGCATGAGAACTCTCCTGGTGGGTGATCGTGCCGGGGGCCCGCGCTGCGGACCCGGACCAGGTAGTCGGGCCGGCTCCGCGCCTGGTTCCCGGGGATCCGGAGGCGATTTCCGGCCCCCGTCCGCCCCCCACGCGGTGGAGCACGCATAGGGTGGCCGGATGCCCGCCCCCACCGACCCGCGCGACGACCTCGACCTTCCGGTACCGCTCGGTCCGCTCCCGCCGCGTCGGGTGGTCTCGCTGGTGCCCTCGCTGACCGAGGCCGTCGCCGCCACCGCACCCGGTCTGCTGGTCGGCGCCACCGACTGGTGCAGCCACCCCGCCGACCTGACCGTGGCCCGGATCGGCGGCACCAAGAACCCGGACCTCCCGGGGATCCTCGCGCTCGCCCCGGACCTGGTGCTCGCCAACGACGAGGAGAACCGCCGCCCCGACCTGGACGCGCTGCGGGCCGCCGGGGTGCCGGTCTGGGTCACCGACATCCGCACCCTGGACGACGCCTTCCGCTCCCTGGACCGGCTGCTCACTGTCGCCTGCCGGCTGCCGCGCCCGGTCTGGCTGGACCGGGCGGAGGCCGCCTGGCACGACGTTCCGCCGGCGGTGGCCGGGGGCGTACGGCCGGAGGCGGTGGCCGGGGGCGTACAGCCGGAGGAGGAGAACGGCCCGCGGGCGATCGTGCCGATCTGGCGCCGCCCGTGGATGGTGCTCGGCCGCGACACCTTCGCCGGGGACCTGCTGCACCGCCTCGGCCTGCGGCTCGTCCACGCCGACCACGCCGAGCGCTACCCGGCCGTGCCACTGCCCGAACTGCTCGCGGTCCGACCGGAGTTGGTGGTGCTGCCGGACGAGCCGTACCGCTTCACCGCCGGGGACGGCCCCGAGGCGTTCCCCGGCATCCCGGTCGCGCTGGTCAGCGGACGGCACCTGACCTGGTACGGGCCCTCACTGGTGAGCGCTCCGTCCGTCCTCCGGCGAGCGATCGACCACCCGTTCGTACCGGGCGGATTGACCACATCGTAGGATGACCGCCACTCGCCGGGATCATCGGATTCCCGGGGACAAGTGGGGGGACGAACCATGAAGTTGAGCACCACCCGGCGGACGACCGTACTGGTCTCCGCCGTCGCCGTCTCGACCGCCGTCCTGGCGGGCTGCGGCACCCAGAACGCCGACAAGCACCCCAACGCGGTGGCGAGCACCACGCTCACGGCCGCCGACGCCACGCCCAGCGAGACGGCCGGCGCCAGCCCGTCCGCGAGCGTCGGCCCGACGCCCACCGGCTCGGCTTCCGCCGGTGCCTCGCACAGCCCGAGCGCCGGCCCGAGCAGGTCAGCGAAGGCCACGCCCGGTGCCCAGGGCGGCAACACCAGGAGCGGCGGCGGCAACGCGGCCGGCGCACCCGCCACCCAGCCGCCGGTCGAGAAGCCCGCCGTCCCCGCGCCGGTGCCCACCGCCAAGCCCGGCTCCGTGGCCCTCCCGCCGCCGCCCGCGCCGCCCGTTCCGCACGTGCCCCCGCTGCAGAGCGGCTGCCAGCCCAGCAAGCCCCAGCCCGACGAGCCCAAGGCGACCGTCGGCGCGGCCCTCACATCGGCGGCCGGACAGTCCCGGGTGCTCACCCTCAGCTCGGGCGGCACCGACAAGCTCCCGCCGCTGCCGGTCAACCTGGTCAAGGCCATCGCCTGGCAGGAGAGCGGCTGGCAGTCCGGCATCCTCGCCTGCGACGGCGGCATCGGCACCATGCAGATCATGCAGAACACCGTCAGCTGGATGAACGGCAAGTACGGCACCAACTCCGACCCCAAGACGCTCAACGGGAACGTCCAGCTGGGCACCCAGCTGCTCGACTGGCTGCTCGCCTACTACGGCGACTCCTCCTTCGGAGGCAAGTACGACCTCTCGCCCGACCCGGCCACCGGCAAGGCCCCACTGCTCGACCTGGTCATCTCGGCGTACAACGCGGGCGCCGGCAACGTGCACTACAACACCGTCACCGACCCGACCACGGGCGAGCTCGTCGGCAGCCTGGACATCCCGAACCAGAAGTACGTGTCCAACGTGAAGGCACTGATGGCAAGCCAGCCGTGGAACAAGACCGGCTGACCCCTTCTGCTCGTTCTGCTGTCCGTTGCGGCTGCCACGGCAGCATGACGCAGGGCCCGGGACGCGAGTGCGTCCCGGGCCCTGTGCCGTACGGCCGTCGGCCGGGCGTCAGCCGCGCGCGGCGGCGACGGCGGCGCCCAGCGCCTCCTTGATCCGGGGGCCGAGACGGGCGAAGCCCAGCTCCTTCATGGCCGCACGGAGCAGTTCCTCGTCGCTCCGCTGGGTGCCGTCGGCGTCGATCCAGCGGACGACCGCGAGCAGTTCCTCGGCGGAGTAGGCGGTCACGGGGCGGCCGGGGGTGAAGTCCGGCTTCGCGGGACGGTCGGCGGGCTCCTCGGCGGCGGGGGCCTCGGCGACAGGGACCTCGGCCTCGACGACCTCGGGCTCCTCCGCAGTGACCTCGACCCCGACAGCGGAAGCCTCGACCTCGACAGCCTCGGGCTCCTCCGCAGTCACCTCGACCCCGACAGCCTCGGGCTCCTCCGCAGTGACCTCGACCCCGACAGCCTCGGGCTCCTCCGCAGTGACCTCGACCTCGACGGCGGAAGCCTCCGCAGTGACCTCGGCCTCGGCGGCGAGCTCCTCGATCTCGGCGGCGGGAGCCTCCTCAACGGTCACTGCCTCGACCAGTTCCGCAACCTCGACGGCGGTGTCCTCGGTGACGGCCTCGGGCTCCTCGACCGCCACGGCCGGAGCCTCAGCCTCGACCGCTTCGGCCTCCTCTGCCAGCTCGTCCGCCGCCGCGGCCTCGGCCAGGGCGGCCGTCGCGGCGGCCACCAGGTCGTCGGCGGCCGGGGAGGGTGCCGGGAGGGACACCACGGCGGCCGGGGCTTCCTCCGCCACCTCCTCCACCGCGACCGGACCCGACTCAGTCGCGGCGGACTCGACGTCCGAGCCCGACGCCGCCTCAGCGGCCTCAGCCTCGGCCTCGACGTCGGTCAGGTCGCCCTCCGACGTCTCGACATCGCTCTCGGCGTCGGCCTCGGTGTCAGCAGCCGTCTCGGCAACCGGCTCCTCGGCGTCGGCCTCGGTGTCAGCAGCCGTCTCGGCAACCGGCTCCTCGGCGTCGGCCTCGGGGACCTCGACGGCCTCGGGGACCTCGACGGCCTCGGGGGCCTCGGGGGCCTCGACGACCGGCTCCGCCAGCCCGTCCCGCTGGCCACCGGCCAGCGCCTGCCGCGCAGCGGCCTCGGCCTCGGCCTCCGCCTGCCCGACGAGCGGCGCCTCCGTCAGCCCGTCCCGCTGCCCGCCCGCCAGCGCCTGGCGCGCCGCGTACGCGGCCTCGGCGGCGCGGCGGTCGGCCTTGGCGGCGGTGAGTTCGGCGAGCAGGTCGGCGAGGCCGGCCTCCTCAAGGGTGGCGCGCAGGCCGCGGATGGTGGGCAGACGGTAGAGGGTGCCCTCGTCGGCGGCGAGGCGCTCGACCAGGTCGGTCAGTTCGGCGAAGGCGAGCCCGTCCAGGTCGTGGTCGGGCAGCAGGCGGGCGAGGTCGCGCAGGCCGGTGTTGATCGGTTCGAAGGCCTGGGCGGTGCGCTCGACGAGGTCGCCGTCGGCGGGCACGCTCGGGAGGCTGCCGGCGGGGGCGAGGGCGGCCCAGGCACGGCGCTCGATCTCGGCGGAAGTGAGCGCCTCGTGCAGCTCCTCGCGGCGGACCTTGCGGTCGTGCGCGAGGGCGGTGGCCTGCTTGCGCAGCGAGCGGCCGCGCAGCCAGGAGAGCTTGACGCCGTTCTCGCGGCGCCAGGTGCTGTCCGCGGTGGCGGCGGCGAGGGCGACGAGGTCGGCGTCGTACGCCGCGGTGCTGAGGATGGCGGAGGTGCGGTGCACGCGCTGGAGCATCTCGACCAGCAGCGCGGCCTTGGCGACGGTGGCGGGCTCGTCCAGCTTGGCCTCGGCGGCCAGGGCGGTGACGGCTTCCCAGATCTGCTGGAGGTCGCGGCCGCGCAGTTCGGCGAGGGCGGTGGAGGCGGCGCGGGCGTCCTCGGGGGTGGCCACGGTGTCGACGGCCGCGTACCAGGCGTGGGTGTCGGCGCTGAGCGTGAAGGCCCCGAGTTCGGCGTACCGGCCGAGGTCTTCGCGGAGGTCGGGCTCCGCGGCGGCGTCCTGGGAGTCCTTGACGTCTGCGGCGTCGGCGACGTCCGCCGGGTCGGCTGCGTCGGCGTTGCGCGAGTGAAGCACTGTCATGTGAGGTCCGGTTCTGGGCGACGACGGCGGGGCTGGCGGCGAGGGGCGGCGGACCGGTTGCGCGGGGTGCCCCTGGGGCGGGGCACGGGGGCGCGCGGTCGGGCTGCCGGTTGTGGAGGCCCAGAATACGGGTGCCCGTTCGAGCCTTGCACGCACCCACCGCCGGACGGGCCGGTGTCGTGTGCCATACCGCCCGCCTGGCCGCTACCCGGGAGGTCCGCCCGGGTGGTCCGGCCTTGGTCCGAACGGGTGCTCGGGCGGCTACTCCGGTGGCTGCTCGGGCGGGTGGTCGGGCGGGTGTTGGGGTCGGTGCTCGGGCGGCCGGCCGGACGCTCGACCCGGCCGGTCGCCGGGGTGCCCCGACCGGAACGGGCGCGGGCGCCGCAGCCGGTCCAGCGGGACGTCTCGGACGCCGCGGGCCGGGCGGCCGAGCGGCGGGCGGAAGCCGGCCCGGCCGAGGGTGGGCAGGTCGACCGGCGCGAGGTACTCGTGGAGCGCGGTGCGGTGCCACCACGCGCCGGTTTCCCGCAGTTCGCGCCATCCGGTGAACCGGTAGAGATAGAGGGTCGCCCGGACGTGGGTCGGTGGGGCGTCGGGGAAGGGGTTGTGGCGCAGCAGCCGCAGGGTCGCGCGGTCGCCGGTCAGCAGGCGGGCGACGAAGGGCAGGAACCAGGGGCGGGCGTAGGCCGGGGAGATGCCGGCGAACCACATCAGCCAGTCCAGCCGCAGGTGGTAGGGGGCGTACTGGCGCGGGAGGCGGCGCACGTCGCCGGGCTTGCCCTTGAATCCGTACTCGCGCCAGACGGTGTGCGGGGTGAGGACGGCTTCGTCGGTTCCCTCGACCACGACCTCCTGGCGGAGGCGGTTGACACTGCCGAAGGCTCCGTAGGTGTTGACGAGGTGCAGCCGGTTGAAGGAGCGGTTCATCACCTGGCCGCGCGAGAGCATGTTCCGCACCGGCCAGTAGCTGAGCACCAGGACGGCCGCGGTCACGGCGGCCACCAGTGCCTGGTACCAGACGGGGGCGCCGGGGAAGTCGTGGGCGCGGCCGGGCAGTCCGAGGCGGGCGGGTTCGACGGCGGCGAGGGCGAGGACGACGGTCAGCCAGTTGAGCCAGGCGAAGTTGCCGGAGGCGATCAGCCACAGCTGGGTGGCGACGACGGCGCAGGCCGCGTAGGTTGCGACCGGCTGCGGGAGGAGCAGGCCGATCGGCACGACGAGTTGGACGAGGTGGTTGGCCGCCGCCTCGACCCGGTGCAGCGGGTCGGGCAGGTGGTGGAAGAACCAGCTGAGCGGTCCGGGCATGGGCTGGGTCTCGTGGTGGTACCGCAGACAGGTCAGGTCGCGCCAGCAGCTGTCGCCGCGCAGCTTGATCAGTCCGGCGCCGAACTCGACCCGGAAGACCAGCCAGCGCATCAGCCACAGGACGGGGGTGGGCGGCGCGGTGTCGGCGTTGCCGAGGAAGACGGCCAGGGAGCCCGCTTCGAGCAGCAGCGACTCCCAGCCGAAGGAGTACCAGGTCTGCCCGACGTTGACGATGGAGAGGTAGAGGAGCCAGAGCGCCGCCCAGAGCGGGATCGAGGCCCAGAGCGGGACGGCGTCGGCGAGCCCGGCCGCGACGGCGGCGGACAGCACGGCGCCGCTCCAGGCGACGGCGGCGAAGAAGCGGTCGCTGTAGTGGAGGTGGAAGATCCCGGGTGACTGGCGGAAGGGGACCCGGGCGGTGAAACGGGGCACCGGCAGCATGCCGTCGGTGCCGATGAGGGGGCGGAACTGCGCGGCGGCCGCGAGGAACCCGATCAGGTAGAGGCCGGCGAGCAGGCGTTGGACGAGCAGTCGGCTCAGCCAGTAGTCGGGGGCGGCGAACCAGTCCATCCAGTCCATGCGGCCCATGCCTACCATCGGTGGCCCGCTGCGGGGCCCGGTCGGGGCGGGGGCGGCGGACGGTTCACCCGCTCGGCCCGGGTGGCGGTTGCGGTTGCGGCAGGTGCGGGTGCGGCGAGTGCGGTTGCGGCAGGCGCAACCGCCGTGGACCGCGGGGCAGGCCGGGCGCGGACCCGAACGGCAAAGCGGCGGGGAGCCTCTCCTCGGGGGTGAGAGGCGCCCCGCCACGGTGGTGGACGGCACGGACGGAACGGAAGGTGCGGACGGTGCGGGGGCCTGGTGCGGCCGCGGGCCGCGCTGCCGCGCACGGGCGACGGTCGGCCGCTCAGCTCGGCAGGACGAGTCCGGACCCGCCGGCGACGCCCGGCCGGCCGGCGGGGGTGGCGGCGCCGCTCTGCTGGAGTCGGTCGACCAGCAGCGCGGCCAGCGTGCCGAGTTCCTCCTCGGTGCGGGACTGGGCGGTGACGTCCATACCGACGGTGAGGACGCCGTTGACCTGGCCGGTGCGCGCGGCCCGCAGCGGGGTGCAGGTGAAGCTGAAGATCTGCTGGATGCGCTGCGCCTCAGGACGGCCGGACTGGACCCGGACGTCGTTGAGGACGGTGGCGCGACCGGTGTGGTACGCCTCCGAGACGGCCTGCTGGAGGCCGGCCGCGCCGAGCTGCGGGTAGGCGGTGCCGATCGATCCGTACGCCACCGGGGCGCCGAAGGTGTCGGCGTGCTGGGCGTTGGCGTAGCGGATCTCCTGGCCGGGGCCGTCGGTCAGCATGATGGGGAACGGGGAGCCGTCGAAGGCCGCGAACATCTCCTGCTGCTGGGCGAGCAGGTTGTCGCGCAGCCGGATCTCGGAGAGCAGCGCCTCGGCGAGGTGCTGGATGTCGCGCAGGCGCTCGCGCCCCCACTGCCGGGGTTCCCGGTCGAGGACGCAGACGGTGCCGATGACGGTGTTGGTGTCGTCGACGAGCGGGGCTCCGAGGTAGGCCCGGACGCCCAGTTCGTCCACGACGGGGTTCCCGGCGAACCGGGGGTAGGCGAGGATGTCGTCCAGCGCGAGGGGCGAGCGCTGGGCGACCACGTGCGGGCAGAAGCCGTGGCTCATCGGCATCTGTCGGGTGGGAAGGTCGAAGGCGATGCCCCGATCCGCCCAGGAAGCGCCTTCTTCGGCCGCGACGTCGGCGGAGTTTGGCGGAATGTAGAGCCCCCGGAACATCTGGCGCTCGTCGTTGATGAAGTTGACCATCGCGATGGGAGCGCGGGTGATGCTGGCTGCCAGGTGGGCGAAGCGGTCGAAGGCCTCGTCCGCGGAGGGTTCGTTGAGACCCAGGCTGCGCAGCCTGCGGGTCCGCTCGGACTCCCCGGCAGCACCCGGGAACTGGCCTTGAGTGCTCATCACATCAGTCATGGCGCACATGTAATCAGACATCCGGGCGCCACGGTGCTATCGGGACCGAACGCCGCTATTGCCGATGGACAGTCAAAGCGGCATGTGAGGGACCTCGCGGCGAACCGCGGAGCAGGGCAAGATCAATCCCCATCCGACGCAGCGGCAAAACCTGCCGCCGGTACGACGGCCCGAATCCCGCCAATCCAAGATCAACTATGTATGGGGCCCATGTGAACATATGACAATGAGCCCTGCCGGAGACACGGACGGTAGTTCCCCCGCCCCACGGGAAGCGCCGGTCCAAGGTCCGCATGTACCGATGGCTTCGACGCGATCGGCACCGCCACACCTCCACACCCCCAACCCTCATCTCGCAGGGGGAGCGGCCGGAGCGGCATCTACGGCGCGAACGGAGGCACGACACCCACCGGAACGAGAGGACCAAGCATGGCGATGGACTACTTCACCGACGAGCGACACGAGAGCCTCCGGGCGGAGGTCCGTGAGTTCGCGGAGAAGGAGGTGCGTCCTCAGGTGGCCAGAATGGAGGCCGACCGGGAGATCGAGTTCGAGCTCTCGCGGGAGATCGCCCGCCGCGGCTGGATCGGCGTCACGATCCCTCGCGAGTTCGGCGGCCTGGGCCTGGGGCACCTCGCCAAGACCATCATCGTGGAGGAGCTGGCGCGGGTCAGCGGCGCGATGGGCGCGATGGCGCAGGCCTCGCAGCTCGGCGTGGCCAAGGTCATCCACTTCGGATCGGACGCCCAACGGCGGGCCTGGCTGCCGAAGTTCGCGTCCGGCGACTCCCTGCCGACGATCGCGGTCACCGAGCCGGAGTCCGGCGGCCACGTGCTCGGCATGTCCGGCACCGCGCGCCGCGAAGGCGACGAGTACGTGCTCAACGGCCGCAAGGTGTTCGTCGGCAACTCGCACATCGGCGACGTCCACGGGGTGGTCTTCCGCACCGACAAGGGCAGCAAGGGCCTGTCCGCCTTCCTGGTCGAGAGTGACCGGCCCGGCTTCCGCGCCGGCGCGATCGGGACCCAGGGCGGCCTCCACGGCTTCAGCTTCGGCGAACTCGTCTTCGAGGACTGCCGGATCCCGGTCGGCAACCGGCTCGCCGAGGAGGGCCAGGGCCTCGACGTCGCGTACTCCTCCTCCACGCTGTACGGGCGGCTCAACCTCGGCGCCGTCGCGCTCGGCATCCACGTCGCCGTGGTGGAGGACACCGTGCGCTACGCCGAGGAGCGGGCGCTCTACGGCAAGCCGATCAACCAGCTGAACAGCATCGCGCTGAAGCTCGGCGAGATGCAGTCCCGGCTGATGACGGCCAAGCTGGCCGCCTACCACGCCTCACACCTGCTCGACCACGGCAAAGCCTGCGACGCCGAGCTGATGAACGCCAAGCTCATCAACACCGAGTACGCGATGGACTCGGCGCGCCAGGCGATGGAGATCTTCGCCGCGCGCGGCACCCAGGAGGAGCACAACGTCATCCGCTACTTGCGGGACGCCACCCACATCTACGCCCCGGCCGGCACCTCGGACGTGCAGAAGCTGCGGCTCGGACAGGTGGCGGCGGGCACGTACGGCAAGCAGTGGTCGGTCGAGCTGTCCGACCTGGCGAGCTGGGCGTGGACCGAGCTGAACCAGCTGGAGTCCGAGGCCGCCCCGGCGTCCACGGGCTCCACGGGCTCCACGGCCCCTGCGGCCTCCGCGGTTTCCGCGGCTTCCGCGGCTTCCGCCATGGACGGGCGGTACGAGCGGTACGGCCGGGTGGTGCCGCTCTCCGCTGCGAGCTGATCCGCCGGAGGAACCGCCGCCCGGATGGCGGCGAACCTTCGGCACAGTGGCGGTTTTGACCTGTTCCTGACGGCTCCTCGGGAGGCCCGCCCGGCCTTCCGAGGAGCCGTCACCGCTTCACGGCGCCCGCACTGAGCTGCGGCGTTCCGTTGGCGAAAACTCCGACCGGCACCGGTCCGCTCTGCCATCAGCCCTTCACATATCGTCAGTTGATGTTGCGATGAGGCCACCTGGGACTGATAGGTTTCCTGCCGTCGGCGGCCGCACTGCACCACCCCGCCCGGACGATGACACCGCGTCACCCCGTCCGGCGACCCCGGCCTCGGCGCCGCCCTGAAGCCCGGTCCGGTCCGCTCGGGCCGATCCGCCGTTCGGACCCGAGACCCGGCCTGCAACCCGGCCCTGCAACAAGGAATCAGATGCCAGGCATATCGGCCCCCCGCACGGGCCACCGCGCCGGCCGGTCCGGCTCCCTCCGCAGCTCGCTCCTCGCCCTCGTGCTGGTCCCCAGCTTGGGCCTCGCCGCCGCCTGGGGCTCCGCCGCCTACCTGCTGCGCGACGCCGGGAACCGCACCGCGCTGGTGGCCGGCACCGCCGTCGTCGCCGCGGTGCTGCTGGTCAGCCTGGTCCGGGGCGTCCGGGCCGCCCGGACCCTGTCCGCCCGGCTGGCCGGACTGCGCACCGACACCCTCGCCCTCGCCCAGCAGGAGATCCCCGACGTCGTCGGGCGGCTGCGCGCCGGGGAGCCGGTGCCCACCCCGCCCACCTGGACGCCGTCACGGCGGGTCGGCGACGAGGTCCAGCAGACCTCCGACGGACTGGCCGCCGTCCGGCAGGCCGCCGTCGCCGCCATCGTCCACCAGGCCCAGGGCCGCGAGGGGACCAAGAAGGTCTTCCTCAACATCGCCCGCCGCACCCAGATCCTGATCCACCGGCAGATCAGCATGCTCGACGCGCTGGAGCGCGAGCACGAGGAGCCCGAGCTGCTGCGCGAGCTGTTCGCGGTCGACCACCTGGCCACCCGGATGCGGCGCAACGCCGAGAACCTGGTCATCCTCGGCGGCGCGCTGCCCGCCCGGCGCTGGCGCAACGCCGTGCCCATGGTCAACGTGCTGCGCAGCGCCGTCTCCGAGACCGAGAACTACGCCCGGGTCGTCGTCCAGGGCGTGCCGCGCGCCTCGCTCAGCGGGCAGGCCGTCGCCGACGTGATCCACCTGGTCGCCGAACTGATCGAGAACGGCACCACCTTCTCCCCGCCGTACACCCAGGTACAGGTCTCCGCGCAGGAGGTCCCCAAGGGCCTGGCCGTCGAGGTGGAGGACCGCGGCCTGGGCATGACCGAGGAGGAGTACGAGCGGCTCAACGAGTACCTGGCCAACCCGCCCGAGCTGGACGTCTCCGCACTCGGCGACGACCTGCGGCTCGGCCTGTTCGTGGTCGCGCGGCTGGCCGCCCGGCACGACATCCAGGTCACCCTGCGGCCCTCGCCGTACGGCGGCACCCGGGCCGTGGTGCTGGTGCCCTCGGTGCTGCTGGAGCAGGCCGAACAGCCGGCCGCGGTGCCCGGGCTGCCGTCCGGCGCCCGGGTCACCCGGAACCCGGCGCCGGAACCCCGGCCGTCGGACGGCGACCCGGGCGAGATCGACGGGGAGCTGTCGGGCGCGCTGGCGGGAGTGCTCGGGGGACTGCTCGGGGGTGGACCGGCCGGGCCGGCGGGGACTGATGCCGGCGCCGATCCGGCGGCTGCGGCGGCGGCAGCTGATGCCGGGGTGCCCGCGTCCTCGGCCTCCGGTCCTGCCGCTTCCGGTCCTGTCGCTTCCGGCCCTGCCCTTTTCGGTGAGGACGGCGGCGGCGAGATCACCGGTGCGCTGCTCGGGCGGCAGGACGGCGGGGTCGACGGAGCCGCCCCCGGGAATGCCGGACTGCCGGTCGGCGCCGAGATCCCCGGACTGCCCGGCGCCGTGGTCGTCCCCCGGCCCGTGCTGCCGCGTCCGTACGACCTGCAGGCCGACCCGTCGGCGGAGGGCGTCGCCGGACTCGCGCCGGAGTTCACACCGGAAGCCGCCTCGGGGCCCGTCCCCGGGCCCGCCGGTGACGTCGGCGCCCACGGCGGTGTGACGGGGCCGCTCGCGGACTCCGGGGCCGGGTTCGACGGGGTTCCCGCCGACCGGTCGACGCCCACCCACGAACGCCCGCAGGAGGACCACGTGGAGCACGGCCCGGACGGCGAACTGCGCACCCCGCGGGTCCTGCCGCAGCGGGTCCGCAACGCGAGCCTCGCCGAGCAGCTCCGCGAGGCCAACGCGCCCGGCGGGATGATCCCACCCTCTGCCGTGCCGGCCTCGCCGCAGTCGCCGTCCCCGTCGCCGGCGCCGTCCGCCGCCAGGGCACCGTACGGGGCCCACGCCGCCCCGACCGGTCCGCGGTTCGGCGAGGCCGACGACCCCTCGCCGGCGCGGTCCCGCGCCACCATGGCCGCCATCCAGCGCGGCACCCGGAGCGCCCGCGCGGCCGGTTCCGCACCGGACGCGCCCGCCACCGCCCCCCACCCGGCCGCGGCCTCCGCCCCCGAGGAAGCCGCGGAAGCCTCCGCCGTTCAGGAAGCCAAGGAACAGCAGTGATGACGCAGCAGCAGACCGAAACCCAGCGCGACCTCAACTGGCTGCTGGACCAGCTGGTGGCGCGGGTACCCGAGACCCGCCACGCCATCGTCCTCTCCGAGGACGGCCTGCTGGTCGGCATGTCCCAGGGCCTCGACCGGGCCGACGCCGAGCACCTGTCCGCCGTCGCCTCCGGCCTGCAGAGCCTGGCCCGCGGCGCCGGGCACCGCTTCAACGGCGGGCGGGTCCGGCAGACCGTCGTCGAGATGGACCAGCTGTTCCTGTTCGTCACCACCGCCGGGCAGGGCGCCCGGCTCGCCGTGCTCACCAGCGAGCAGGTGGACGCCGGGCTGATGGCCTACGAGATCAACATGCTGGTCAAGCAGGTCGGCCAGTACCTCACCGCGGCGCCGCGCAGCGACGCCGGCCAGGTCGGCGAGGGTGGCGGTGCGTGACCACCGCCGACGCCGACGAGGGCTGGTTCTACGACAAGGAAGCCGGCCACCTGGTCCGCCCCTACGCGATCACCAACGGGCGCACCGGCCCGGTCCGTGACGGGTTCGCGCTGATCACCCTGGTGGTCACCGCCGACCCGCGCACCGACACCAGCCGGTTGACCCCCGAACCGGCCGCGATCCTCGACATGTGCCGCGAACGCCCGCTGGCCGTCGCCGAGATCGCGGCCACCATGGACCTGCCGGTGAGCGTGGTCAAGGTGCTGCTGGACGACCTCGCGGATGCCCGGCTGATCCTCACCCGGGCCCCGGTCCAGCTCGCCGAGGCGCCGGACATCTCGCTGATCCAGGCGGTGATCGAGGGCGTCCGCCGGCTCTGACGGACGGCGGCGGCCCGGATGCCCTTCCGGCCCGCCGCCTCTCCCCTGCCCTACTCGAAACTCCCAGTTCCTCCCCAGGAGACCCGAATTGACGACCCAGAGCCTGGTGCCGGGCGCGGTCAAGATCCTCGTCGCCGGCGGCTTCGGCGTCGGGAAGACCACCATGGTCGGCTCGGTCAGCGAGATCGAACCGCTGCAGACCGAGGAACGGATGACCCGCGCCAGCATCGGGGTCGACAGCCTCGAAGGCGTCCAGGACAAGTCCACCACCACGGTGGCGATGGACTTCGGCCGGATCACCGTCCGCGAGGACCTGGTGCTCTACCTCTTCGGCACGCCGGGGCAGTTCCGGTTCTGGTTCATGTGGGACGACCTCGCGCTCGGCGCCCTCGGCGCGGTCGTCCTCGCGGACACCCGGCGGCTCGAATCCAGCTTCGCCGCCGTCGACTTCTTCGAGCAGCGCGGCATCCCGTTCGCCATCGGGGTCAACTGCTTCCACGGCCGCCGCGAGGCCACCCCGGAGGACGTGCGCCGCGCCCTCGACCTCGGGCCGGAGGTGCCGGTGGTGCTGTGCGACGTCCGGGAGCGGGCGTCCAGCAAGGAACTGCTGCTCGCCCTGCTCGCTCGGGTGCACCGGGACGCACTGGCCGCCGGGGCGGCGGTGAGGGCGCGCCCGGCTGGAGTGACCCCGTCGCACTGATCCGGTGACAGTGACCCGGTGGCAGTTTCCCGGTGGCAGTTTCCCGGTGGCAGTGTTCCGGTGGCAGTGTTCCGGCGCCCGGGCTACGGCTCGGCCGGGGTGAGTTCGGCGAGCGCGTCCACCAGCGGGGCCAGCTCGGGCAGTTCGGCTGCCCGGGTCAGGGTCGCCTCCAGGGTGGCGTCGTGCACCGGGCGAGCGGCCTCCAGCAGGGTGCGGCCCTCCGGCGTCAGCTCGGTGTAGATGCCGCGCCGGTCGTCCGCGCAGAGGTAGCGGCCCAGCAGGCCGCGGTCCTCCAGGCGGCTGACCAGCCGGGTCGTCGCACTGCTGCTCAGCGCCGCCGCGCGGGCCAGCTGCTGCATCCGCATGTGCCAGCCGTCCTGCCGGGAGAGCGCCTCCAGCACCGTGTACTCGACCACGGAGAGCTTGTGCTCCGCCTGGAGCGCCTTCTCCAGCGCGGCGTCGATCAACCCGTGCAGTGCGGCGAGCGTCCGCCAGCCGCCGGCCCGGACCTCGGCCCCGTCGTCGCGGATGGACATGGCTCGCCTTCCCTTCGCAAAGCTCCGTGCGCCTCTGGGTGTCTCCTCTCCCACGAGTATGCCAGTTTGCGCCGGTAATCGGTCTCTGCAAATACTTCGGCTCATGCCCGGGCCGCCGTCTGCGCGGCCCCCTCGGTCGCGGTTCCGTCGGCTCCCCAGGCGGCGGAGCAGAGCGCGGTGGCCAGCGCCTCGGTGTAGTCGGCGGCGGCGAGCCAGGCCGTGGCGAAGGCGTCGTGGTCATCGGGGACGACCCGGCCGAAAACGTCCCGACGCTGGTCCGCCGCGGCCGCCCGAAGGCCGTCCAGGAGCTGGGCGGCGGTGGCCAGCCCGGCGGCGCGCAGCAGGCTCCGGTCGGCCGCCGCCGTGGCCGCGCTCGGGGCGAGGGCGAACCGGCCGGTGGTCACCGCCTGCTCCACCCTGCGGCCGAGCACGTGTACGGGCGGGCCGGTTGGGGGCGCGGTCGGGAACTCGGGCAGGGGCTCTGCCGGGTGACCGCCCCGGGGCGCAGCGGGCGGGGTGCCGGCGGGCTGGAGGTCGGCTGTCTGGAGGTCGGCTGTCTGGAGGTCGGCCGTCTGCAGCCGTTCCAGGCCGAGGTTGGCCCGGCCCGCCCGGTCGGCGGCGAGGGCGAGACGCACGGGCGCGGGCCGGTCGGCGGTGGGTTGGTCGGCGGTGGGTTGGTCGGCGGTGGGTTGGTCGGCGGTGGGTTGGTCGGGGACGGGTTGGTCGGTGATGGGCTGGTCGCCGCCGGGCCGGCCGGGGATGTCCGGGGGTGTGCCGATCGCGAGCAGGCGCAGCTGCGGGCGGTCGGCCCGCTCCAGGCGGCCGATCAGCCGCAGCCGCAGGCCGGGGGCGGTGGCGAGCAGGGCGAGGTTGGCCCGGAAGGCCAGGTCGGGGTGCTCGTGCCCCGGGCGCAGCGCGACCACCAGGTCGCTCCCGGCGGCACGGGCGAGCAGCTGGGGCGCCCCTCCGGGGCCGGTCGGGGCCGTGCCCAGCAGGGTGGCGTCCAGGAACAGCAGGTCGCTTCCGGCCGGCCGGCTCTCGTACGGCAGTTCCTGCGCCGCGAGGGCCCGCGCCACCTGGGCGGCGGGCGGCTCGGACCACAGCCGGGCCACCGGCTCCACCGTCCAGTCCGCCCCGGCCGCGCGGACCGCCCGTACGGAGGCTCCGGCGCCCAGCCGTCCGGTGGCCGACCGCGTCGCGCCCTGGACGGCCAGCCCGGCGCGGCTGAACTCGCGGTGGCTGAGCGCGGCGTCCCCCAGCCGCACCGTACGGCTGCCCGCGCCGAGGGCCAGCGGGGCGGCCGTCGCGGCGTCGCCGTGCGGGGTCACCTCGGCGACCGTGCTGAGCCGGCGTCCGGCCTCCACCGCCCAGCTGACCGCGCCCACGTGGGTCGCGGTCAGCACCGGCTCGGCGAACAGCCCGTACAACCGCAGGCCGCCCTCCTCCGCGTAGGCCTGGCGTGCGGTGCCGCGCAGGGCCGGGAGCGGCGTGGGGTCCGGAACGTCGAGGGGCGCGACCAGGGCCACGGTGAGGCCGAGCAGCTCGCGCAGGGCCGACACCAAGTCCGCCAGCCGGTGCTCGGGCGCGCCGGAACGCGCCGCGCGCACCCTGGTCACCACCGTGACCGCCGCCGCGGCCGGACGGTACAACCCCACCACGCGCGCGCGGTGCGCGGCCCGCAGCAGTTCGGCCTGGGAGACGGCGCCCGCACCGCTCACCCCGGCGGCCAGCAGGGCGCAGGCGGCCCGGTGGAGGTGCCGGGCGGCGGCGAGTTCGGGCGGAGTGAGGGCGGCGGGTTCGGGTCGGGGCGCGGGTTCCGGTGCTGCCGGGGTTGCGGGTGTCCCGGGTTCGAATGCCCCTGCGTCAGCGGCGGCGTCAGCGGCGTCGGAGGCTTCGGCGACGTCCTCGGTCGCCTCCGCCAGCGGGCAGAGGCTGACGGCGGCGGCGCGGTGGACGCAGGCAGGGGCCAGCAGGCATCCGCACCGGACGCCGGCCGGGTCGGCGACGGCCCCGCCCGGGGCGTCCAGGACGAGCAGGACCTCCTCGTCCACCTGTACCCGCCACTCGTCGCCGTCCCGGGTCAGCGGGCGCTGCGCCAGCTTCGCCGCCGCGCCGTCCAGCCGTTTCTGCAGCCGGGCGCTCAGCCCGGACACCACCTCGGCGACCACCTCGGGCCGGACGCCCGGCCAGCCGTTCTCCTGCGTCGTCGCGTTCATCGCACCTTCTCCCCCACCCAGTGGGCCAGTTCCAGCGGGCTCAGTGCCGCCACGGGCATACCGGCCGCGACCAGCTGCCCGGCGACCGCCTTCGAGTACCGGGCCTTCCCGGTGTCGTCCAGTGCCGCGCAGCCGAGCAGGTGCACGCCGGAGTCCACCAGCGCCCTGGTCTGGGCGAGCAGCCCGTTGACCGGGCCGCCCTCCTCGAAGTCGCTGACCACCGCGATCAGCGTCCTCGACGGCACCGTCACCAGCTCGCGCGCGTAGCGCAATCCGGTCGCGATGCTGGTACCGCCGCCGACCCGCACCTCCAGCAGCAGGCTCAGCGGGTCCGCCACCCGCTCCGTCAGATCGAGGACCTCGGTGGAGAAGGCGACGAAGTGGGTGCTCAGGGACGGCACTCCGGCCAGGATCGAGGCGGTGAGCGCCGCCCAGACCGTGGAGGCCTCCATCGATCCCGAGACGTCCACCACCAGGATCAGCCGCCAGTCGTTGGCCTGCCGCGCCCTGGTCCGGAACACCGGGCGCTCCGGCACGACCAAGGTGCCGACGCCGTCCGGTGCGGGACGGGCGGTGGCGAGGTTGGCCCGGATGGTCCGGTGGAGGTCCAGTCCGCCACCCGGACGCCGGGACGGGCGCGGCACGCTGATCCCGGTCAGCGCCGGGCGCAGCCTGGTCGCCAGCTCGCGGCTCAACTCGTCCACCATCCGCCGCACCAGCGGGCGCAGCCGCGCCACCCGGGCCTCGGGCAGGCCGCCCGCGTGGTCCAGCACCGTCCGCAGCAGGTCGACCGACGGGCGGACGGCGGACGGGTCGATCGACTCCAGGACGTCCGTCCGGCCCTGGGCGACGGCGGCCGCCAGCACCTCCTCCCTCAGGCCGGGGCCGAACAGCGCCTCCAGTTCCTCGGCCCACTCGCGTACCCCTGGGAAGGGCGCCTCGCGACCGCCCCGGTCGCCCAGGCCCGGGCCGGAGCCCTCGCCGTGCCCGCTGCCGTACAACTCGTCCAGCGCGGTGGCCAGTCGGGCGCTGCGGCCGGACAGGCCGCCGGTGCCGGGCCGGCCGAGCAGGAGGCGCCAGCGCTCGGCCGGGGTGAGGGTGTGCGGGCCGGTGCCCGGCGGCTGGGTGGTGGGTGCGGGGGTTGGTGTGGGTGTGGGTGTTGGTTCGGGTGTTGGTGGAGGGGTGGGGGCCGGGTCCACGGGTGCCTGCGGTGCCAGCCCCCGACGGGCGAGGACCGCGCGGGCGGCGAGGTCCGCGCGGACCCAGCTCGCCACCACGGCCGGGTCGGCAGCCTCGGGCAGGGCGGCGAGACGGGTGCCGAGCCGCTCCTCGACCAGGGCCAGCAGCCGGTCGCGGGCCGCCGGGCTCAGCGTGTCGAAACCGCCGCGCAGCGCGGGCAGCCGGTCCAGGAAGGCGGTGTCGGACAGTGACGTCACCCGCTCCAGCACGGGTTCGAGCGCCTCGGGTGCGCTGTCGAACAGCCCCTCGGCCGCGGTCAACAACCCGACCAGCGCCCGCCCGAGCGACTGCCGCGCGGATACGTCGGTCGCCCCGTCCACCCAGGACGCGGCCCGGCCGCCGAACGCCCCGGCCGGTTCCTGCCCGAGCAGCACCCGCACCGCCCCGGCCGCACCCCGCACCAACGGACTCCCCCGCTCCGCGAGTTCGCCCAGCGCGTAGCCCAGCCGCACCCCGCCCAGCCGATCCGCCCGCCGCGCCAGCTCCACCAGCGCCCGCGCATCCGCCGGGTCGTCCGACCCGCCCAGCCCCTCCACCTGCCGCACCGCGGCGGCGGTCAGCAGTTCCACGGCGGAGTGGAAGGGGTCGGCGGGGCGATGGGGCCCAGCGGTGGTGGGGGCGAGGACGGCGGCGGATTCGGTGGCGACCGGACCGGAAGGGGGCGTTGGGCCTGCCCCGTCGGACACGACCGCCGGGTCGGTGGCCGCCGGGTCGGCCGGAGGCTCCGCTGCGGTACCGGGTACGGGCACCGCTGCGCCGGTGAGGGTCGGGGCGAGGCCGGGGAAGTGACCGGCGGTGAGGCGGTCGAGGAGGGTGAGGGCGTCGAGGAGGTCGGGGAGGCCCGCCGTGGTCGGGAGGGTGGCGGTGAGTTGGGTGAGGCGGGTGGTGGTGAGACCGGGGAGGGCGCAGGAGGCGGCGGCGGTGAGGCCGTCGATGATCTCGCGGGGGGTGGGGTCGTCGCCGAGGCGGGTGCGCAGCGTGCCTTCGGCGGCTTGGGCGGGGGTGACGCCTCGGGTGCCGGCGACGGTGAGCGTGGCGGCGACGGTCGGGGTCCAGTGCAGGCGCCAGCGGGTGCCGAGGGTTTCGGTACCGCCCGGGCCGGTGGAGGCGACGGGCTCGGCGTAGGGGACGCCGCAGGCCGTGAGCCGGTGGAGGAGCACCTCGCGGCGGCGGTCCAGGGGGCTGCGCAGCGGGTCGAGGCGCAGTTCGCGCGGGCCCGGGTCGGTGGGCCCGGGCAGGCCGAGCTCGGCGAGCAGGGTTTCGACGGCGGGGGCGAGTCCGCTGCGCGGGGCGGCGGGGGTGGGACGCCCGGTGCGGGTGCCGACCAGGACCTGTTCGAGGGCACGGGCCACGGCCCGTCCTCTGCCGAGGGGTTCGCCCTGGGCGAGGACGGTCTGGACGGCTTCGACGAGTTCGCCGCGGCCGGGGGCTGCGTGCCCGCGCAGCCGGGCGAGGTCGCCGGCGAGGCGGACGATCTCGCGGGCGTCGGCCGGGCCGGAGGGGTGGTCCTGGGTGCGCAGCGCGGCGCAGATCCGGACGGCGGTGGCGGTGAGCGCCTCGGTGAGGCGCTCCGGGTCGCCGCCGGCGTCGAGGACGGTGTGCTGCCACTCCGGGTCGCGGATGCCCGCGGGGTAGCCGGATCGGGCGTCGAGCAGCGGGTAGGTGTACGGGATCAGCGAGAGCACGTGCCCGGGGTCGTCCGGGGCGGGCGGCTCCTCGTGAGGGAGCGGGCCGTCCAGCAGGGCCGGCGCGTGGAAGGAGCCGACGACCACGGCGATCCGTTGTCCGTCTGCCGAGGCGGCCCGGATGCGGGCGCGCATCCAGGCCTCACGGCGCAGGTCGTACGGGTCGACTCCGGGGCCGGTCTCGGCGTCGTGCCGCAGGGCCCAGCCGACCAGCAGGGCGGCGCGCCGGACGGCGTCCGGGGTGGAACCGGGAGCGGCGGTCTCGACCAGGCGGTCCCACAGGTCCTCGTCCGAGGCGCGGCCGGTGAGGCGCTGGCGCAATGCGTCCGCGACGCCGGGATCCTTCGGACCCTCGGCCCGAAGGCGGTCGTGGGCTCCTTCGGCGCCGCCGGGGGCTCCAGGGGCTCCGGGGCCGGTGCGGTGGGCGAGCGGGAGGTCGCAGGCGATGGCCTGGACGCCGTTGCGCCGGGCCCAGCGCAGCGCGACGAGTTCCGGGGAGAAGTCGGCGAAGGGGTAGAAGGCGAGTCGGCCGGAGTCGTCCGGGCCGGCCGGGGCCGCGGCGAGGGCGACCGGGGCCTCGGTGGCCGCGTCGGCGAGCCGGTCGAGCCAGGGCTGGAACTCGGCGGGCAGTTCGACCAGGACCGCCTCGGGACGGGCGGCGTCGAGCAGCGCGGGGAGGACCGCGCTGAGCGACGGTGCGTGGTGGCGCACGCCGATCAGGTAGGGCCCGGGACGGTCGGTGCCGGAGCCGGCCAGCCGGTCGGTCTCGGCGCGGACGTCGAAGTCGGCGGCAGGGTGTCCGCCGGCCCCGAGGGCGTCGTCCGGGGTGGGCTTCACCGCGCTGCTCGTCATCGTCAGGCCTCCAGCGCCGAGCGGAGCTCCCACAGGGTGCGCCAGGTGGCGGCGCCCTGTTCGGCGCGGCGGCGGACCGGCCCGTCCCAGTAGCCGAGCAGCCGGGCCGCGTCCGCCGGGTCGTCCTTGCGGACCACGCCGAGGAGTTGGCCGGGGAGGCGGCCGAGGAGGTCGCCGCCGTCGGGCAGGTAGGCGGCGGTGACGCCGAGCGCGGTGGCGACGGAGACGGCTTCGGCAGTGCTCATCACGGTGGACGGTCGCTCGACGTCCCAGCCCTCGGTGGAGCGGCCGGTGCGCAGGTCGCGGAAGGCGGTGACCAGGGCCTCCAGGACGGCGTCGTCGACGGCGTAGCTCGCACCGGCCCGGGCGACGGCGGTGGTGGACTGGCGGCGGACCAGTTCGACCTCGGCGGCGAGGCTGCCGATCGGGCCGACCGTCTCGAAGTTGAACCGCCGCTTGAGGGCGGCGGACATCTCGCTGACGCCCCTGTCCCGAAGGTTGGCGGTGGCGATCAGGGTGAAGCCCGCGGCGGCGTGCAGCTGCCCGTCCGGGGTGCCGGCCAACTCGGGTACCGCGATGCGCCGTTCGGAGAGCAGGGAGACCAGCGCGTCCTGCACCTCGGGCAGGCAGCGGGTCACCTCCTCGACCCGGGCGACGGCCCCGGTGGTCATCGCGGTGAGCACCGGGGAGGGGACGAGGGCTTCGCGGCTGGGGCCCTTGGCGAGCAGCAGGGCGTAGTTCCAGCCGTACTTGAGCTGGTCCTCGGTGGTGCCCGCGGTGCCCTGGACGGTGAGCGCGCTGGTGCCGCAGACGGCGGCGGCGAGGAGCTCGGAGAGCATCGACTTGGCGGTGCCGGGCTCGCCGACGAGCAGCAGGCCACGCTCCCCGGCAAGGGTGACGACGCAGCGTTCGACCAGGGCGCGCTCGCCGACGAACTTGGGCTCGATCACCAGGCTGCGGCGCCCGGCCTTGAGCTTCTCGCCGCCGCTGCCCATGACGAAGGTGACGACCGCGCGCGGGGTGAGGCGCCAGCCGGGCGGGCGCGGGCCGCCGTCGTGGGCGGCCAGGAACTCCAGTTCGGCGGCGTGCTTCTCCTCGGGCGGGACGATCTGCCGTACCGGGGAGTCGGCGGCGGCGGTGGTGACGGTGGTGGTCACGGCGGTGGTGGTCATCGGCGGGCCTTCCTGCGCTTGCCGGTCTGGAGCTCTTCGTAGCCGGGGACGTCGCCGTCGACGGTGCGCTGCCACGCGAGGGCGAACAGCTCCGGGACGGGCAGGTGCGGCAGCACCGGCTGGTGGGTGGGCAGTTCGTACAGGGCGGCCTTCCAGGTCTCCACCGGCAGGGCGGGCGCCTTGGCCTCCTGCCAGCCGCCGGGCAGGAAGAGGCTTCGGCCGGCCCGGGCCCGCTTGGCCTCCAGCACCAGGCCCGCGGCCGCGAGCTCGGCGCGGGCGCGCTTGAGCCGGGCGGGCTTCCAGCCCGTCCAGCGGGCGGTGTTGCGGTCGGTCGGGTCGGGCAGGGCGAGCAGTTGGAGGTGGAGCGCGGCCGCGTCCTCGCCGAGGCCGTGGGTGCGGGCCGCCTCGGCGACCAGCTCGGGGGCGGACAGCTGCGGGTTCTGCAGCCAGGCCGGGCCGTCGCCGGTGGCCGTCACCGCGGCGGCGGAGGCGGCCAGGCGCTCCGGTTCGCCGCGCAGGACGGACTGGATCGCGGCCCGCTCGGTACCGAACCAGTAGCTGCCGGAGAGCCCGTCGAGCAGTTCGAGCAGGGGGTCGTCCGGGCCGGTGAGGGCGGCCGGGCGCAGCCAGACCCGCTCGAACTCGGCGTGGTACGGGGTGAGGACGAGCGCCGGGCCGCAACGGACCAGGCCGTCCGGGTCGGCCCCGCCCTCGGCGGGCAGGCCGAAGTGGGGGCGCAGTACGGCGGCCAGCGAGGCGCCCTTGGCGGTGCGGACAAGATCGAGGTCGAGCAGCAGCTCCGGGTCGGCCAGCCGCTCGCGCAGCGCGGTGGCGGCCCGGGGCATCAGCGGTCGCAGCGGGCTGTCGGCGGGCAGGTGGTAGGCGAGCCAGCGCAGGGCGCGGATGGTGGTGCCCAGCGCTCCGGACTCGGGGACGGCGGAGGCGTCCTCGGGCGCCAGTCGCGGGGTGCCGTGGCCGTCGTCGGTGAGCCGGAAGGTGGTGGTGCCGGTCAGCCAGGGGGTGTGGCCGGGGTTGAGCACCGCCTCGATGGTGGTGATGGGCACGCCCTGGACGCCGGCCTGCGCCTCCTCGGGGAGGGTGACGAGCCGTCCGAAGTGGCGGATCCAGGCCTCGGCACCGGCGGCGAGGTCGGGGCCCTCGGTCCACAGCCGCTTCGGGTCGTCGGTGGGCAGCAGGGCGGCCCAGACGCCGGCGATGCCGTCGTGGTCGTGTCCGCGCAGCCAGTGCTGGGCGGCCCTGACCTCGGCGGGCTTGAGGCCGTACTCGGCGGGCACCTGGGCGTTGCCCCAGTGCAGCAGGCCGGACGGCGGGCTGAGCAGCAGGGTGGCGCGGGTGGTGCCGATACCGGTGAGTTCGGCGAAGGCGGCAGCGCGGGCGCCGTCCCACGGGAGGGTCCCGCGCAGGGCGGCGACCCTGCAGAACTTGGCGACCCAGGCGGCGCTGACCCGCTCCTCGGTGCCGCGCTCCTCGACGGTGGTGAAGTGGGCGACGGGACCGAACCCGCCGCTCGGGTCGTGGTCGACGGCGAGCCAGTGCACCGTGCCGTCGGTGTACTGGCGGCGGTGGCCGAGGATGACCACGGTGCGGTCGCCGCGGCGCAGCACCTCGCCCTGGCGGTGGCCGGCCGGCCGGCTGGTCCCGGTGCTGTCGGCGGGCTCGGCGAGGACGATCTCGCGCAGGGTGGCGCCGCGGTCGGCGAGCGGGCCCTTGCTGAGTTCGCTGAGCAGCAGCACCAGCGAGGAGCGGTGGGCCGGGTCGGTGAGCGGTGCGGCGACGGCGTGGGCCAGGACGTCCAGCCGGCCGAGCAGGTGCAGCCAGCCGTGGTTGGCGTCGCCGCCCTGCACGGTGACGGTCGCCGGGGTGCTCCAGCCCTCGCCGCTCGCGGCGGGCGGGTCGGCGAGGACGGCGCTGACGGCGCGCAGGTTGTTGAGCGTCCAGCAGCGGTCGGAGCTGCCCCAGCCGCCGCCGAAGCCGCCGATCCCGGGGAGCACCGTGCCGACGGCGTCGCGCAGTTCGTGGTCGCGGCCGTGCGCGGGCCGCCACTCGGCCGCCTCGGCCTTGGTGGGCCGTTCGGCGTCGGGCTGCGGGAGGAAGCGGGCCGTCCGGTCGAGCAGGTCGGCGGCGGCGCGGGCGAGCCCGGCGACGCCGGCCAGCAGCAACGGGTGGGTGATGCCGGGCAGGGCGGCGCCGACCGCCTCGACCGGCAGGCTGTTGCGGGCCTCGCCGCGCTGGGCGAGCGGGCGCCGGACGCCCTGGACGGTCAGCCAGCGCTGCTCGTCCTCCGGGACGGGTTCGGTGTCGACGGGCCAGGCGAGGTCGATCAGCTGGGCGGCCTGCTCGGCGGTCAGGGCGCGCAGGACCCGGGAGCCCGCCTCGTCGCGGGGCCGCAGGGCGTGCCAGTGGTCGTACGGCGGGACCAGCGCCGTGCCGGCGGCGGCGAGTTCGCCCGGCTTGCAGGAGCGCAGGGCGGTGGTGCGGTCGGAGCGTTCGGCGAGGTCGGGCAGGCCGAGGTCGAGGAACTCGCCGGTGCGGCTCACCACCGGGCCCTGCGCGCCGGGCAGGGCGAGCCGGCCGACCGGAAGGACGTGGGTGTCGTTGTGGTCGTTCAGCGGCAGGACGATGCGCCGTCCGTCGGCGGTGAAGGTGGTGACGGCGCGTCCGGGGTCGCGGCGGACCCAGCTGCCGAGCACGGTGCCGTCGGTGCCGAGCGGGGTGCCCTCCAGGCCGGGCTGCACCGGGAGCAGAGCGGTGCTGCCGATGACGAGCCGGCCGGCCTCGGCCGTGGCGGCGATCAGGGGCGGTTCGGCGGTGCGGCCCAGGATGCCCGTGGCCGGGTCGAGTTCGCGCAGGACGAGGCCGCCGTCCTGGGCGTGGCGCACCGTCCAGTGGCCCGTGCCGTCGCCGAGGACGGGGTGCTCCTCGGGCAGGGTGGTGTCGCCGGGGTGCAGCGGGCGGGTGCCGGTGGTGCGGCCGCCGCCGGGCAGTGGCAGGGAGGCGGCTTCCGGGTGGCGGTCGCCGTAGTAGTAGCCGGTGATGGTCCGGCCGGTCAGCTCGAAGGTCTGGTCCGGTCGGCCGGACCAGTACGCCTTCTGCTCCCGGCCCTCGGACCAGACGACGAGGAGTTCGCCGTCGACGAACCGCAGCCGGGGCCGGTTGCGCACGCCCGGCAGCGGGGGCAGTCGCAGGGTGTGTTCCAGCACGATGCCCTGCGGCCCTACCACGAGGGCCCGGTCGTGGCGGGCGAGGACCAGGTACGGCCAGGCGTCCTCGACGATCAGGTCGTTCAGGCCCCGGATGCGGTGGCCGGGGGCGGTGTCCGGGAGAGCGTCCGGGGCGGGCGGGTCGGCGAGCCGGCCGAGCGCCTCCTCCAGGGCGGGCCAGCCGAGTTCGTCCAGGATGCCGGTGGCGAGGGCGCGGGTGAGCAGCCCGGTGACGTCGAGCGCGGCGATCCTCGCGGCGGCTGCCGGGGCGACCGTGCGGATGGCGGTGCGGTACTGCGTCAGCGAGCGGACCAGGTCGTCGGCGCCGGCCAGGCCGCGGACGGCGGCGAGTTCGTCGGCGCGCTCCTCGGCCCACTCCGTGAACAGCTCGTTCAGCAGCGGCAGGACGGCGGCCCGGTGCCGGACGGCCGCCTCCCAGGCGGACGGGGCGGAGCGGCGCAGCAGCGGCCGGAAGCGCTCGTCGGCGGCGACGGCCGCGAGGGCGGCGGCGTCCGGACCGCTCTGGCCGACCCACTCGCGCAGGTCGAAGCCCAGGCCGGCCGGCGGGTCGGCGACCGGGACGCCCGCGGCCAGCAGCAGGTTCAGCAGGTCGAGTCGGGTGTGGCTGACGCGGATGCCGGTGAACAGGTCGACCGGGACGTCGTCGGCGCGCAGCCGCTCGACCATCCGCCCGGCCAGGGCGAGGGTGGCCGGGCAGCTGGGGCGGCTGCGCCAGCCGCGGCCGAGGTGGTGGCACCAGCGCTGGAGCCAGGCGGCGGCGGGCTCGGCGCCCTCGGGGCGGGCGCCGGTGAGCAGCGCCTCCGCGCCGGTCTCGGCGAGGACCGCCAGCCAGGCGGTGTCGTGCGGGGCGGCGTCGGTGCCGGAGGCGGCCGGATCGGGCAGCAGCTCCAGCAGGCGGGTGCGGACGGCGGCGTCGTTCCTGCCCAGGTCGACCAGCGCGCCGTGCCAGGACTTCCAGAACGCCGCGGGCGCCCGGTTGACCGCCGGGGAGTCCAGCAGCTCGGCGAGCAGGGCCCGTTCGTGCTCGGTGCGGTCCAGCCCGGCCGCCCGGATCAGCGCGCGGGCGTCCTCGGCGACGCCGGCGTACGGGGCCATGCCGGCCGCGGAGCGCTCGGTGCACAGTTGGCGGAAGCGCTGCCAGGCGGTCAGCGGGTCGAGCCGCTGGGCGAGCTCCTTGACGTACTGGCGCAGGGACTTGACGGTGAGCGCGCCGGCCAGGGCGAACTCCAGGAAGACCGCGCGCAGCCGCTCCTCGTCCACGGCCAGGTTGTGGGTGCGCTCGGCCTCGCGGGCCTTGCCGAACCAGGCGGCGGCGTACGTCCGGTTGTCGTGGGCGAGGAAGATCCGGCCGACCTCCTCGCAGAAGGTGGGCAGGAAGTGCGGCACGGCGCGGCCGAGCCGGGTGGCGAGCGCGTCGAAGCCGTCCTTGGCGGCGCCGGGCTTGGAGCGGGCCTGGCGGGCCAGCCGCTCCAGGTCCTTGACCAGGGCGAGCGCGTGGTGCCCGTTGGCGGGGTCGTGGACCAGTGCCCAGGCCGGGAAGCCGAGCGCCTCCTGGCGGACCTGGCCGACCTCGGCGGGCTCGCCCTCGGGGGCGAGGCCGAGGAACTCCAGGGCGAGGTCCTCGGCGCGGCCGAGCGCACCGGGGACCAGCCGGACGATCCGGCGGCCGTCCAGGGCGGGGTGGGCGTAGCCGCGGGCGGTCAGCACGTCGGCGGCGCTGTCGGGGCCGCCGGCGCCCGGCAGCGTGCCGGGCGGGAGGACGGCGCCGGCGTCGAGCAGCGTTTCGGGCGTCGCGGCGCCCCGGTTCGGGACGGTGGTGGTCATGCGGCTTCCTCCCCCTCGATCGTGCGGCCCGCGTACAGGGCGGCGGCCATCCTCGTGCCCTCGGACCAGGCGACCGGCCCGACCTCGGCGAGCGGCAGGGCGCGGCCGTCGGGGCCGGCCCAGCTGAGCGCGCCCGTCTCGCAGGCGTCGTACTCGTAGTAGTCGCCGACCCACACCCGGGCCTCGACGGTGCGGCCGCCCTCGGTGATCGACTGCACCGCGGAGCCGCCGCGGACCCGGCAGCCGAGCCGGGTGCAGCGCCCGACCAGCTCGCGCAGCTCGCGGTAGCGGCCGCCGGCGTAGGTGGTGACCTCGGTGCCGGCCGACGGGTCGTCGGGCCGGTGCCAGACCTCGCGGTAGAGCTGCTGGACCCGCTGGGAGACGCCGAGTTCGACGGCGAACTCGCGCAGGTCGTCGAGGTCCGGGAGGAGCACCGGGTGGGGTATCAGGACCTCGCCGTCGGTGAGGCGGACGGTGTCGCCGTCGAGGTCGACCAGGCCGAGGCCGCGCTCGGCGTCCGCGTCGCGCAGGAAGCCGGCGACGGCGCCGTCCGGGCCGGTGACCACGACGTCCCGCAGGACGGCCCGCCAGGCGTCGTCCGGCCAGACGGCGGCGAGCACGGCGGCGGGCACCGGCAGCGAGCGCACCATCCACCGCTCGACGTCCTCCTGGCAGCGACGCTCGTGCGCGGCGAGCCACTCGGAGAGCTGCTTGAGCTGGGCGACCACCGGGTCGTCACCGAGCTTCGACGGCAAGGACTTGAGCGCGCGCCCCGCAGCGTTGCGGCACACCACCCTGCCCTCGTCGTCGAGCGCGACGCGGTACCCTCCCGCGCCCGTCTCCACCCATGCCACGGCCGTACTCCTCCCACCGGGAACGACGTCTGATCTCGTGCTGACCAGCGATGCGAGGAACGTAGCGAGGGGTACTGACAACACGACGGGCGGGGGGGAGGCTCGTGGTGGGCGGGAGAGTCGAAACCACTCGCACGAGTGAGCGATGGCGGGGCGGGAAGGGCTCGGCGGGCCCCGAACTCAGGCCGTGGCGGGCGGGCCGAAGCCGGCCGGCGCGCGCGGGACGACCACCGGCGCCCCGTCGTCGGGCGCGGGCAGCACGTGGCTGTCGATGTCGTACAGCGCCCGCACCAGCGAGGCGTCCACGACCTCCCGGGGCGGCCCGCAGGCGACCACCGCGCCGTCCCGCAGGGCGACCAGCAGGTCGGCGTAACGGGCGGCCGCCGCGAGGTCGTGCAGCACCATCACCACCGTCCGCCCGCCCGCCGCGACCTGCCGGACGAGCTCCAGCACCTCCACCGCGTGCCCGAGGTCGAGCGCGCTGGTCGGCTCGTCCAGCAGCACCACCGGGGTGTCCTGGGCGAGCACGATGGCGAGCCAGCAGCGCTGGCGCTGGCCGCCGGAGAGCTGGTCGAGGCGGCGGTCGGCGAGGGCGTCGACGCCGGTGGCGCGCAGCGCCCCGGCGGTGAGCCGTTCGTCGTCCCTCCCGGGTCCGGCTCGCCTGCCTGCTGCTGGCCGTCGCGCTCGCCGGGCTGGCGGTCGGGGTCTGCGGGCCGGTCGGCTTCGTCGCCCTCGCCGCACCCGTGATCGCCGCACGACTGGCCGGCCCCTCGCGCGTGCCCGTGCTCGGCTCGGCGCTGACCGGCGCGCTGCTCGTCGTCCTCGCGGACACCGTCGGGCGGGTGCTGATCGGCGGGGTCGAAATCCCGGTCGGCATCGTGACCACCGTGCTCGGCGGACCAACGCGCTCTCCCAGTCCGGCTCCTTCTGGTGGCCGGACGGCGCCGAGTTCGGCTCCGGCAGCGAATGGCTCACCCGTCGCTTCGGCGCCGAACCGCGGCGCGAGGCCCGCTTCTACGTCGAAGTCGGCCTGCAGGAACGGCTGCTGCTCGCCCAGAACCGGCACCTGCGGGACGTCCTCACCGCACGTGGCTACGACGTCGGGTACCGCGAGTTCAACGGCGGCCACGACTACGCCTGCCGGCGCGGGCGGCCTGGCCGACGGGCTGGCGCACCTGCTGGGGTCACCCACATGGACGGTTTCGGTCGGTTCGCACACTCCCGAGGCATCAGACGCCTAACGTCGGGAGCCCACACCGGATGACCTTGGGGGGTCAGCGATGAACGCGTCCTCGCCCGCCACGCCTCCGCCGACTCCCCGAGGCAGCGCGTCGGCGCGCCGCCCCGGACGAGATGTGCGCCGTACCCGGCCCGCCAAGACGACGCACCCCTGGAGGCGTCATGGCTGCTGTCGATACACCCATCGCCCGTCCGCTGGACGTGCGGTGGATCCACGGCTCGCCGTCCGCGAAGCACAACACGGACCCGGACATCCAGGTCCACGAGTACGACGAGCACACCGTCATCCTGCGGCAGAACAAGGCGGTCAACTACGAGGCTCCGTTCCTGTTCCTGCTGTTCGGGACGGAACGGGCCGTACTGATCGACACCGGGGCGACGGCTGAGCCCGAGTACTTCCCGCTGCGCGCCGTCGTCGACGAGCTGATCACGCGACGGCTCGCCCACGACCCCCGCGACGACTACCCGCTGCTGGTCCTCCACACCCACCCGCACGGCGACCACATCGCGGGCGACGGGCAGTTCGCCGACCGGACCGACACCACGGTAGTCGGCGCCGAACTTCCCTCCGCCTGGGCGTACTTCGACTTCGACCGGGACGCCGAGGCCGTCGCCCGCGTCGACCTCGGCGGCGGGCGGGTGCTGGAATGCCTGGCCACCCCCGGGCACCACGAGGCCGCCGTCACCTACTACGACCCGTGGACGGGCTTCCTGCTCACCGGCGACACCGTCTACCCCGGCCGGCTCTACATCGACGACTGGCCCGCCTTCGGCCGCACCATCGAGCGCCTGGTCGCCTTCGCCGAGAGCCGTCCCGTGACGCACGTCCTCGGCTGCCACATCGAGATGACCCGCACACCCGGCGTCGACTACCCGATCCGCACCACGTACCAGCCCGACGAACCGCCGCTCCAGCTCACCGTCGACCATCTGCGCCGCATCCACGCAGCCGTCACCGAACTGGGCGACCGGCCCCGCCGCCACCGGATGGGCGACCTCATCCTCTGGCCGAACGAGTAGCGTCCATCAGAGGTTGGCTGCGGCGTACCGCACGTCGCCGCCGGGCTGCGGGAGCAGGTAGCCGATCTGCCGGACGTCCGGGGCGCGGCCGCCCAGCGCCGCCGCATGGGTGAAGTCGGACACCTCCCACCCGATCACCGCGAGGCTGAACGGCACGGCCCGGTACACCTCGGCACCGACGCCGGCGAGCCAGTCGTCCAACACCGCCGACCTGGTCACCTGCCGCCCGCCGCCGTACGACACCCCGGCCTGCTCCAGCGCGCCGAGCGGAACGTAGTCGGGGTTCATGCGCTCTCCTCCAACGGTCCTGCCACCGTACGACGGTATCGGCAGCCGGGCGGGTCTTCCCGCTGGTCCGAACGGGCATCCGACTGGAATGCTGACCTGCATGAACAGAGATCAACTTGGTCGGCTCATCGGCTCAGGCTTCGGGCTCGTCTTCGTCGAGGCCAATGCGGGTGCGCTGCCGACGGGGGTGGCCGTCCCGCTGCGGGCGGTCGGGGTGGCCGTGTTCCTCGCTCTGGTGCTGCTCGGGCGGCGTCGGCCACAGGCGGCGGCCGAGTCCGGGGGTGAGCCCCGGGGTGAGCCCGGGGGTGCGAGCTTCGGGGGGCGGTACTGGCTGGTGGTGGTGGCCGAGGTGGTGGCGATCGCCGTCGGGTTGGCGGTGATCAACAAGGTGCTGCACACGCCACAGGCCACGGTGGGGTGGATCGCCCTGGTGATCGGGGTGCACTTCTTCGGGCTCGCGGTCGCCTGGCAGCGGCCCGCGCTGCGCCTGCTCGGGGCGGGGATGGCGGCCTGCGGCGCGCTCGGGATGGTGCTGGCGTTCTGCGGCGCCCCCGCAGCCGTGGTCGCGCTGGTGGCCGGGATCGTGCCCGGCGCGATGCTGTTCGCCTCGGTGTGGTGGTCCGGCCGGGCGGTGGTGGCGCCCGGCCGGACGGGCTGACCCTCAGTCCGCGGCGGAGCCGACCGGCAGGCGTCGGGTGAGCAGGGCGCCGGCGGCGACCAGGGCTGCGGTGAGGGCGAGGGCGATGCGGTAGGGGGGCGTCGGCGAGGGCGCCGATCAGGGCGGCGGTCACGGCGATGCCGAGGGCGCCGCCGAGGGTGCGGAGGATGGTGAACAGGGCCATCGCCCGCCCCATGGCGGGTGGTGGGACGTCGGCGAAGCCGGCGATCTGGACGGTGAGCACGGCCGTGCCCAGGACGAGTCCGACGGCGAACATCAACCCCCGTACGGCCCAGGGGTTCTCCGCGAAGCCCAAGGCGGCGAGGACCGCCGCGGCCAGCAGCAGGGCGGGCCGGGCGAGGCGGCGCGGGCCGAGGCTGGGCAGCAGCCGGTCGACCGCCTGGGAGGCGGCCATCAGCCCGATCGCCTCGGGGAAGACGCTGAGTCCGGCGTCCAACGCCGAGGCGCCGAGGGCGTCTTGGTAGAGCAGCGGAAGGACGAACAGCGCGCCCGTCAGCCCGGCGGAGGTGAGTAGGGCGAGCCAGCTCGCCGCGCCGTAGCCGCGGTCGGCGAGCAGTCGCAGGTCCACCAGCGGTTTACTGATCGTTTCAGAATGAGGCTCGGAGTCGTCGCAGGCAGATGATGCTGCAGGCGAGTTGAAGCAGGCCCAGGTGGAGGTCGGCACGTATCTCGTAGCGGATCCGCAGGCGCTTGA